>NZ_JALHPM010000120.1:0-21676 GCF_022842525.1 Luteitalea sp. | reverse complement strand
AGACGGGCAGCAGGTGCCGATCCTCGCGGCGGGCAAGCTGTCCGGGCGCGTGGGGCAGTACACGGTCGGCGTGATGAACGTGCAGACCGAGCGCGCCGATCTGCCCATCCCCGGCGGGCCAGCGGTCACGGCGCCCTCGACCAACCACAGCGTGCTGCGCGTCAAGCGCAACCTGTTCACCAACAGCAGCATCGGCGCCATCGTCACCAATACGCAGCGCAGCGAGCACGACTTCAGTCGTCTGGCGGGCGTCGACGCCAACCTGTGGTTCACGCCGGCGCTCAAGGGCGAAGTGCTGCTGGCGCGGACGTTCAATCCCTCGGGGGCCCGCAACGATGGCGTCGGCATCGGCCGTCTGATGTATTCGAAGCAGAACATCGTTGCCGACGTGCGTCACTACGCCATCGGGCCCGACTTCGTGCCGGAGATGGGCTTCGTCACGCAGAACGATCTGCGACGGTCATCCGTCGATGCGGGCTACACGCAGTGGATCAACCGGGCGGTCGTGCGCAACGTCATCTACACCGGGTCGCTCGTGCACGACGCGTTCTACGACCACGGCTTCCTCGGGCGACGCGGGACGGCCGGTGCCGACGTGACGCTGGAGTCCAACGACAGGGTAGGGTACGCCTATGGCCCGGCCAGGGAGCGCATCACGGTGCCCTTCCGCGTCGGGCCCATCACCATCGGGCCAGGCGACTACTCCAACCGGTCCCATCAGCTGTCGTTCCAGAGCAACGCCAGCCGGCCCGTGTCGGGCATCGCCACCTATACGCGAATGGACTACTGGGGCGGCGATCGCCGGCAGGTGCTGCTCTCGACCGCCGTCCACCCGTCGGCCAATCTCGCCGTGGACCTGATCTACACCTACAACACCGTCGAGCACCCCAACGGCGCCTTCGACACGACGACGGTGAGCAATCGGGTGCTGTATGCCTTCACGACCGACCTGTTCGTCAAGTCGTACATCCAGTGGAACGATCTCGACCAGCGGCTGTCGGCCAACGTGCTCGTGGGGTGGGAGTACCTCCCGGGCAGCGAGATCTATCTCGTGTACGACGAAATCCGCGACCGCTTCGCGTCACCACAGCTGGCGCCACGCAACCGCCTGTTACTGGTCAAGTGGGCCTACAAGTTCCGCTTCTAAAGCGACCGCGTCATCCGTTCACGCGCGCGCGGCACGCATCCAGGCCTCGACGTTGCCCGCCAGGACGTCGAGCGGCACGTTGCCGCCCAGCAGCAGGGTGTCGTTGAAGGCCTTGTCGGCGAAGGCCGTCCCCAGCGTGGTCCTGGCCAGGTCGCGCAGGCGGACGATCTCGGTGTGCCCGACCTTGTAGCCGCACGCCTGGCCTGGCCACGAGCAGTAGCGGTCCACTTCGGAGGCGACCTCGAGCGGATTCGATCCGTTCACGTCGACGAAGAACTGCACCGCCTGGGCGCGCGTCCAGCGCTTGGCGTGCAGCCCGGTATCGACGACGAGGCGGCAGGCCCGGAAGGCGAGTGACTGGAGATAGCCGAGGCGGCCGACCGGGTCGTTCTCGAACGCGCCGAGTTCATCGGCGAGCTGCTCGGCATAGAGCGCCCAGCCCTCCGAGTAGGCGTTGAAGGCGAGCATCTGCCGGATGAGCGGCATCTCGTGGGTGTACTCGCCCTGCCAGATGTGCCCGGGGATGGCCTCGTGGAACGTCAGGTCGGCGAGGCTGTACTTGCTGTGCAGATCGGTCGTCCGCAGGTTGATCCAGAAGCGGCCGGGGATGGTGCCGTCGACGGATCCGGCGCCGCCGTACGCCGCGGGTGCGCCCGGCTCCTCGTCGGGCGGCAGCCGTTTCACTTCCATGTTCGGGGTGACGAGCGTGTTGAAGGCGCGGGGCATCTGCGCGCGAATCCATTCGAGGCGGTCCTGGATGAACGCCAGGATTTCGGCGCGGCCCGCGTCGCCCTCGGGGAACGTGTAGCGCGGGTCCTTCGCCAACGCCTGCATGCGGGCGCCGACGGTCCCCTGTGTGTAGCCGACCGTCTTCAGGATCTCGTCCATGCGCGCCTGCAACTGCTGCAGCTCGCGCCGACCCATCTCGTGGACCTCGTCGGGCGACATGCGCGTGGTCGTCGAGGCCCGCAGCGCCCAGCGGTAGTACGCCTCGCCATCGGGGCGCGCCCACATGCCGGCGTCCTCGGTGGCCGACGCGCGCTGGTCCTGCAGTTCCGCGATCTGCTGCTGGAGCGCCGGAGCGATCGCCGTCGCGGCGATGGTGCGCGCGCGATCGGCCCACGGGCCAGGGATGGCCGTCGTCCGCCGCGCGAGTGACTCGACGAGCGGACCACCCTCCCGGGCACTCTTCTCGGCGGCACGCAGCTGGACCAGGGCCTTGTCGATGAGGAACCCCGGCGCCACCAGCCCGTGGGCGCGTGCGGCCTTCAGGCGCCCGAGTTCGCCGGCCAGCTGCGTCGCGAACGACTGCAGCCGCGCGAGGTACGCATCGGCGTCCGCCACCTGTTCGACGCGGTGTTCGGCATCGAGCATGCGCGGCACGTCGAGGTAGGCACCCACGTTCTGGATGACGACGTACGGCGTGATGCGCCAGCCGCCGACGGGGACGTCGCCATAGGGCATCGCGAAGCCGTCGAGCGCCGTGGCATAGGCGCTCCGCACCACCTGCAGGCTCGTGCGCGTGGCATGCGACAGGCCGCTGGCATCGAACGCCGTGGCGCGATCCAGGTCACGCCGCAACAGGGAGGCGATGCGCTGCTGGCCCTCGGCCGAGCGGTCCATCAGCTGCGATCGCAGGCTGGCGAGCGCGCCGGTGTCCAGCCCGAGCGACGTCGCCATCTCGGGCGCGAGGCGGAGCAGGCTGTTGCCGATCTCGGCGAGCAGCACGCGCGCACTGGCGTCGGCCTGCGCGGCCGGCGCGGCGGCGGACGACGGTGACGTGGCCTCTCGGCTGCACGCCGAGACCAGGGGAGCCGCGGCGGTCGCCGCCAGCGCGGCGATGGCCTGGCGTCGCGTGAGGAAAGCATCGAGCATGCCCAACTCTAGAACACCTGGACGACCGTGGGCACGAGACGTGCTTCTGGCAGGTGCGGAGGCACATGATGTTCGACCCGAACCAATCTCAGCACGGCGAATCCCCACGCCCAGCCACTGGCTCGTCAGCCGCCGGCAATCAGCAGCCCGAGGTCTCACCCGTCGAGGGCGATTCGCCGACGCACGGCACCGTCGAGGGACCGCTGGCGGCCCAGTCATCGCCGCGCGACGCGGAGGCTCAGCCCGAACCGGAGTCCGAGGGCCGGCCGACCGAAGACGACCCCCGGAAGTCCGATGGGGTCGCCGAGTTCAAGAAGATGGAAGAGCACGCCGAAGCCGGGCGCGACTGAGCAGCTTGGCTACACCTGTACCGGAATCGAATGACCGAGGAGACCCGATGACCGCATCACCCAGACCCGATGTGAGCGACGAAGGCCAGCCGTTGAGTGCGGCGGGCGAAGGCCACACCGGCGACGCGGCGCACGCCGAGACGCATGTGGATCCGGCCAACCCTGCCAGCAAGCCCCAGGGCACTTTGCAGGACCAGGAAGCCAACATGGAGTCGGAGGGGCAGCCGGCGCAGCCGGTGGGGCCCGAGACCACCAGCAAGGACTGACGGACCTGCCGCACCGGAGCTAGAAATAGATCGGATTGCCGAAGGCCGCCAGGCCTTGGCCGTCCCGGACGCGCAGGTGCACCCACTGGCCGGTCGAGACCCGCACCGAGTGCGTCAACTCGGCGCTCGCCGTCTCGATCGGCATCGTGGCGACGACAACGCCGCTGCGCACGACCTCGACCTGCTGGCCCGCCGCACGGTCGACCCGGATCTGCAGCAGGACCGACCTGGCTCGGCCCGTCGCCGACGTGGCCGGCATCACGCTCCCCATCGCGACACGCTGATCGCCGAAGCTCGCTGCCATGTCGACGAGTGGACCCTCCGGACCGCGGGTCCGGACGTGGACGCGTCCGGCGCGGATGCCGTCGAGGAGGGCCGCCTCCGACAACTCGGCGGCGAAGACGACCGTGGCTGGTGCGCCGACGCGCCCTCGCGGCGAGCGGGCGGAATGGTCGTCACTGCCACCAACGCCGGTGATGCGATGTCCCTCGTCGAGCCTCGCGTACCAGAACGGCATGCCGGCGGTGGGACCCTCGATGACCCCGCCGTTGACCACCTCCATCGCGTCGATGCGCTCCCACGGCGTGCGCGGCGCATCCCATCCGCAACCGGTGCAGCGATCGCCGGTCTCGCGCGCCGGATGATTGATCGAGAGCAGCGCACCCTCGCGCCGGACATCCTCCACGACGTCGATCATCGAACGCTGACGGAACCCCAGCCGAAAGTCGATGACGCGACTGGTGCCATAAATGTTCGCGTGGCCGTGGAACGTCGTCAGTTCCTGCCCGCGCAGGAGCAGCATCGATGGCAGGCTCTCCTGCAGCGTGGCCAGGTCGGCGTGATGCGTGGTCGTGTTGTGGTCGGTGACCGCGAGGAAGTCGAGCCGGCGTGTCCGCGCGGCCTCGACGACTTCCCACAGCTGGCACCCTCGGGCGTCCGTCGTCCCGGGGTCGACGCAGCCGAAGCCGTCACTGTGCAGCGTGTGCGCGTGGAGGTCGCCGACATACCAGCCTGGCTCGTGCTTCAGGACCGCGCCCAGGCCCTCGCGTGGCGTGCGCCGCGTCGACATGCGGATGGTCGCACGCCACGTCGATCCCTCGCCGGCGCGAACCACGGGAATCCCGAGCGACAGGCGCCACGTGCCTGCCACGATGGGTCCGGGAACGTACGACGGCGTGGCCTCGAACTCGCCCAGATGAAACCGCTCCTTGCTGAAGCGGCTGGTGCCTCGAAAGCGCTGGGCATCGAACAGCCCGACTTCCAGTTGTGTGCCCTCACCCTTGTGCGCGTGGGTGAACTCGACGTCCATCCGGGTGACGCCCGGCGGGACCTCGAACGCATGCGCCTGATAGGTGCCCTTGTCGGCACCGGTCACGGTGCCTGTGAGGATGACCGGCGGCGGATCAGCCCCCGGCCGATCCTGCGTGGTGATGGCCGGCACGCCCACGAGCGACATCGAGGCAATCAGCGTAACGAGCGTGAGCCGTGTCATCGGAGGCCAGTGTCGACACCGTGTGTAACGCGAGTGTGACTGCGGCGCTGCGTTGGCGTGACGTCGCTGCCACCTGTCGACGCCGCGTCACGCCCCGTCCGTGCCGCCCGGCGCGAGCCGATACCGGAGCACACCCCGCGTCGGTTCGTCGGTCACGCGCTGGCCACCGCGCAGGATCTCCAGTGCGCCCCGTCCGGACATGGCCACGGCGTGGTCACGCACGACCGGTAACAGCGCCCGCCAGGCGCCTGCGCCCACGACTCGGGCCACGTCGCTCGGACAGATGGTGCGATCCGGCGCACGACTCCGGAGCAGCGCGCGCGCCGTGGCTTCGATGCGGCGCGTCATCGCCGCCGGGTCTGGTGGCAGCCACCACGCATGACCGCGCTCGCCGAGGGCGACCTTGGCATCGCTGACGCGGCGTCGACTCGCGCGGACAGCGACCTCGGTGTCCGCGTCCCGTACCGCTCGCCGCGCGGCCATCAACTCGTTGACCAGCTCCTGCCGGAGATTCGGCGGGATCTGCGGATCCGAGGCGCGCCACCGTCGTCCGTCGATGACGATGAAGGCGTTGGCGGGAGGACCGGCCGAGCTGGACGGTTTCGGCGTCGTCACGCTTCCACCGTACAACCCCCGCGCGGCCCCGTGCCACTGCGTCTCGCCCGGCGGGATCCACACGACGTCGCCGGGCCGGATCTCCTCGATCGGTCCGCCCCACCGCTGCGCCCGACCAAGACCGGCCGTGACGAACGACGTCTTCCCGGGGTTCTTCCTCTACTATCCGCAGCGCGCGCAGCAACCGGCGGCCATCACCGCCGTGATCGAGACGTTCCGCCTGCAGCGATGACGCCCCGCCTGGCGCCCGGCTACTGCGCCTCGGCGAGCGGGCGAATCCAGATGTTGCGGAAGCGCACCGGATTGCCGTGGTCCTGCAGGCCGATGAAGCCCTTCGCGTGCGCCGGCGTGTACGTGCCGATCTGCTTGTGCCCGGTCGGCCCGAGGAACGCCTGCGCGGCGTGCACCGTGACGCCGTTGTGCAGCACCGTGACGATCGCCGGCGTCTCGAGGGCCGTGCCCTTGAAGCGCGGCGCCTTGAAGACGATGTCGTAGGCCTGCCACTCGCCGGGCTTGCGCGAGGCGTTGACCATCGGCGGGAACTGGCCGTACATCGCCGACGCCTGGCCATCGGGGTACGTCACGTTCTCGTAGCTGTCGAGGACCTGGATCTCGAACACGCCGTTGAGGAACACGCCGCTGTTGCCGCGGCCCTGACTGTTGCCCTTGACCTCGGTCGGCGTGGCGAACTCGACGTGCAGCTGGTAGTCGGTGAAGTCGGCCTGCGTCGTGCGGATCATGCCCTTGCCGCTCGACATCACGCCGGCCTCGACGGGCCAGCTCACGGGACCACCGCCCTGCGTCATCTGCCAGCGGCTCAGGTCGGTGCCCGTCCCGAGCAACACGATGGCGTCCGACGGCGGCGCCAGCGACACCAGCGGCCCGGGCGTCACGACCCGCGGCTGCGGCCGCTTGCCGTCATGGATGCGCCACTTGCCGTTGGGCTGCATCGGCGTGTCGTCGTAACCGGTCGGCGCGGGTGGTGGCTGCGCCGGTGGGGTCTGCGCCTGTTGCGCACTCACGATCGCTCCCGCCAGCAGGCAGGCGAGCACTACGGACATCCTCATGCGACGGCTCCTCGGATTCGAGCGTTCCGAATGGGGAACGCTCCCGGAACGGGATGATAGCCGTTCAGGGCCGCCCGGATCCGGCGGCCCATCGGTCGCGTGCGGGCCGGGTCGACTTCTCGCCAGGTCGTCCGCAGGAGTACTCTGGCCCCCCATGAGAGCCCGGATCGCCACCGTCGCCCTGCCGTTCGCGCTGGTGATGGCCACGCACGCGCAGGACGCACCAACCGTGTCGGAGGCGGCCCGCCGCCTGCATCACGACGCGTTCGTCTTCGACGGGCACGTCCACATGATCAACCGCCAGCTGCACCTCGGGGGGAGCATCGGCGACCGCCTGCCCGACGGCCAGGTGGACCTGCCGCGCATGAAGGAAGGCGGTGTCGACGCCTTCATGATGACGTTGTACGTGATGGAGCCGTACTACCCGGCGCGCTACGAGACCAAGCAGACGCTGCGCCTGATGAACATGGCGCTCGACCAGATCGAACGGAACAGCGCCGTCGTCGAACTCGCGCGCGACGCCGACGACATCGCGCGCATCAACCGCGCCGGGAAGATGGCCGCCGTCCTCGATCTCGAGGGCAGCTTCGATCTCGATGGCGACCTCGACGTGCTGCGGGCGCTCCATCGCCTCGGCCTGCGCGTCGTGCAGCTGCCCGCCCACAACTGGGGCAACGAGTACGCCGATTCGTGTTGTGCGCCTGCCCGCTGGAACGGCCTCACCGATCACGGCCGCGCGGTCGTCCGCGAGATGAACCGGCTCGGCATCGTCATCAACGTCTCGCATGCGTCCGATGCCACGCTCGCGCAGGCGCTCGAGGTGAGCACCGATCCGATCGTCGCCACGCACCACGGCCTGCGCAGCCTCAACGACATCCCGCGCAACATGCCCGACGACCTCCTGAAGAAGCTCGCGGCCAAGGGCGGGGTGATCGGCTTCCACATCGGCAATGCGTTCCACAACCGCGCCCAGTTCGACTGGCTGACGAAGCAGGCCGGCAAGCCCTTCTGGGACACGTCCGAGGTCGCGGGCGACAGGAGCCGCTTGTCGATGGCCGAGATCGATCGGCGAGTCGCTCCGCAGTTTCCCCTGGTCGAGCCGCGCGCGCCGGACGACCTGCTGATGTCGGTCGACGACTGGGTGGGCGTGGTCGATCGCGCGATCCAGTTGGTGGGTGAGGACCACGTGGCACTCGGCAGCGACTTCGACGGCGGCCCGACGCCGGCGGGCCGCATCCGCGACGTGCGCGATCTGGCGCTGATCACCGAGGCGATGATCCGCCGCGGCTACTCGGAGGCGCGCATCCGCAAGTTCCTCGGCGGGAATTTGATGCGCGTGTTCAGGCAGGTCACCAGCAAGGCGCGCTAGCGCCACCGCGTTCGAGGAGGACTCCGATGGCACACAGACCCACGCGGCGCGAGATGTTGGCGACCACCGGCCTGACCGGCATGGCCGCGCTCACCGGCCTTGCCTCCAGCGCAGGTGCGCAGACGACGCCGAGGCAGCCTCGCATCGCCTGCCTCGTCAGCTACTGGGGGGCGACGCGATCGCACGCGGACTGGATCGTCACCAAGCTGATCGACGGCTACTGGTGGCAGGGCGCCCATACGCCATCGCGTGTCGACGTCGCGGCGGTCTACATGCACCAGCGGCAGACCAGCACGCTCGGCGAGAAGGTCTGCAAGGCCAAGGGCATTCCCGTGTTCGACACGGTCGCCGGCGCCGTCACGCTCGGGGGCACGGCACTCGCGGTCGACGGTGTCGTGATCGTCGGCGAGCACGGCGAGTATCCGATCAATCTCAAGGGGCAGTGGCTGCTGCCGCGGTGGTGGATCTACCAGCAGGTCGTCACGGTCTTCGAGCAGAGCCAACGCTCGGTGCCGGTCTTCAACGACAAGCATCTCTCGTACAACTGGGACGAGGCGAAGTGGATGTTCGACAAGTCCCGTGCGTTGAAGTTCCCGCTGACCGGCGGGTCATCCATCCCGATCTACTTCCGGACGCCAGAGATCGAGCTCGCGGTCGAGACGCCGATCCGGGCGTCGGTCGTGGTCGGAGGCGCGTCCGACGAGGGCGCCCTGTTCCATTGCGTCGACGTGCTGCAGGCCTTCGTCGAACGCCGCGCGGGTGGTGAGACGGGCGTCAAGGCCGTGCAGTGGATTCGCGGTCCCGAGACCTGGGCCTGGACCGAGCGGAACCCGTGGGCTGGCCGCCTGCTCGAGTCGGTGCGCACACGACTCGACCTCGCGCCGGGACACTTCCAGGACAACAAGGCGCCCAACGTCTGCATCGTCGAGTATCGGGACGGGACGACCGCGGCGATCTATTCGGGGCGCGGCGCCGGATGGACGTACGCCGGCGACATCGCCGGGCAGACCGATCCGACCATCATCTCGATGCTCGGCTGGCCTGGCCCCTTCGACCAGTACCATGCCTCCAACGCGCAACCGCACTGGATTACCGAGACGATGGTCACCGGCAAGGAGCCGTTCGAGGCCGAGCGGCTGCTGCTGTCCACCGGCATCGTGACCAACACCCTCGACTCGAACTGGGAGAATGGCCGCTACTCGCCGGTCGGACGCCGCGTCGAGACCCCGTTTCTGGACATGACCTACCGCTCGACGCGGGGCGCGCAGTTCAGCACGGGCGCGCGGCCGCCGCACGTGCCGTACCTGCGAGGCTTCGACAGCTAGGCGGAGCGGGTGCGGGGCCCTCGTCCGCTCCGTGACGCTAGAATCCCCCCATGTCCGAGACGGTGCCTGCCCGTACGCTTCTCTCGCGTTTCCTCGGCGTGATCGAGCGGGGCGGCAACGCGCTGCCGCACCCCGCGACGCTGTTCGCCCTGATGGCGCTCGCGGTGATTCTCGTCTCGGCGCTGGCGGCGCAGTTCGATCTGTCGGTCGTGCATCCCGGCACGAAGCAGGTCATCGAACCGGTCAGCCTGCTCTCGATCACCGGCCTGCACCGGATCCTGACCGAGATGGTGACCAACTTCACCAGCTTTGCGCCGCTCGGCACCGTGCTGGTCGCGATGCTGGGCATCGCGGTGGCGGAGGGCAGCGGCCTGATCGGCGCCGCGCTCAAGCTGGTGGTCCTGTCCGCGCCACCTCGCCTGCTCACGATGACGATCGTGTTTGCCGGGGTCATGTCGAACGTGGGCGGCGAGGTCGGCTACGTGCTGCTGATTCCGCTGGCGTCGCTGATGTTCCTGACCGTCGGGCGGCACCCGGTCGCGGGGCTGGCGGCGGCCTTCGCCGGGGTCTCGGGCGGCTACAGCGCCAACCTCTTCCTCGGCACCGTCGATCCGCTGCTGGCCGGGCTGTCGGAAGAAGCCGCGCGCATCATCACGCCCACCTACGAGGTCAACCCCTCGGCCAACTACTACTTCATGTCGGTCTCGACCTTTCTCATCACCGCGCTCGGCACGGTCGTGACCGAGCGTATCGTCGAGCCGCGCCTCGGCGCCTACACGGGCGAGGGCCAGACCGATGCGCATGCCACCACGCTGACGCCGGCGGAGAAGCGGGGGCTGGTGTTCGCGGCGGCTGCCGCGCTGGTCGTCTCGGCGCTGCTGCTGTGGGGCACGGTGCCGGAGTCCGGCGTTCTCCGGGATCCACAGACCGGCAGCCTCCTGCGCTCCCCCTTCATGTCGGGGATCGTCGCGCTGATCTTCTTCACGGGTCTGGTGGTGGGCCTCGCGTACGGCATCGGCGCCCGCACCGTCCGCAGCGACAGTGACGTCGTTCGGGCGATGGGCAAGGCGATGGAGACGCTCGGCGTCTACCTCGTGCTGGTGTTCTTTGCCGCCCAGTTCGTCGCGTTCTTCAACTGGACCAACCTCGGGCTGATCTTCGCGATCAAGGGGGCGGCGGCGCTGCAGGCCTCGGGGCTCGGCACCATTCCGCTGATCGTCGCCTTCATCGTCGTCTCGGCGACCATCAACCTCTTCATGGGCAGCGCCTCGGCCAAGTGGGCGCTCATGGCCCCGGTCTTCGTCCCGATGTTCATGCTGCTCGGATACAGCCCCGAGTTCACGCAGACCGCCTATCGGATCGGCGACAGCACCACCAACATCATCTCGCCGATGATGACCTACTTCGCACTGATCATCGCCTTCATGCAGCGCTACCAGCCGGCTGCGGGTCTCGGCACGCTGGTGGCGACGATGCTGCCGTACTCGGTGACGTTCTTCATCGGCTGGACGCTGATGCTCGTGCTCTGGATCCTCGCGGGACTGCCGGTCGGCCCCGGAGCCGGACTCTACCTGCAGCCCTGATGCCGCGCATGCCCCGACTGCTCCTCCCGTCCCGGCCTGCCGGGCTGCCCGCCACCCTGGCGACGCTCGGCGCGCCCTGCTACCTGCATCGCACGCCGACGCGGCTGCTGTGGCCGCTGCTGGCCTTCGCGCTGGCGGTGGTGCTCGGTGGTCTCGTGCTGGTCGGTGTGTGGGTCGCACGCGGGCAGGCCGGCATCGCCGAAGGGGCGTTCGGCGCCTTTCTCCTGGTCTTTGCCATCGTCCTGGTGCGGCCGAGGACGTGGCGTCCGCACATCGCCCTCGCCGCCGACGCGCGTGGCCTGTTCTTCCTCGGCACCAGCGAGGTCGAACCGGCGGTCTTCGTGCCGTGGTCCGAGATCGGGCCGATGTCGATCGAGCGCCGTTCAGCCGGGAGTTCCGGATTGGCGCGCACGGTGGTCCTCTCGATCGCAGATACCTCGGACGTCTGGGTGCGCGCGAAGCAATCGCGATTCCTGGGCCTCATGCTCGGCCCGCCGGATGCCGACGGCCGGCGCGACCTGCCGATCGGCAACGTTGGCCTGCGGCCCGAGGACACGCGCGAGGCGCTCGAGGCGTTGCGACCGCGTGCGGAGGGCGCCTGAGTCAGGGCTTCGCTGGCGTCACCACGACGTTGCGGAAGTGCGCCTCCGTGCCGACGTCGATCCACAGCGCGATGCCGCCACGCCCGTCAGCGCCAGTCCGGAGATCGTTGACGATCAAGGTCGGTTGCGGCTGGTCGTGGACGAACAGCCTGGCGCGCGTACCCTGCACCTCGATTCTGACCTTCGTCCACACGCCGGGTTCGAGGTCGACGTAGGACTCGTACTTCTTCGGGAACTCCGTTCGCAGCCGCGACCACGTCCAGGCGGGGTGCGAGATGTACTGCACCGCGTGGTTCCGCCGGACCTGGTCGTCGGCGCGCCCATTGGTCGGACGGAGGTAGAACGCCTCGTACGTGCGCAGGTCCTCGTGCACACGAAAAGCGATGCCGACGAATCCGCGGGCCCCCTCGAACGTGCCGGTCTGCGGTGCGCCGGCGATCTCGGCCTCGATGGTGCCGTTGCCGAACGAGATGCCGTCGATGACGGCGAGTTGCTCGAGCGTCTGGCCGGTGCGCGCCGCCTCTTCCCGCTGTGCCGGGGTGAGCGCGGTGAACCGCGCGCGCGCCTCGTCGCTCATCGTCATGCGGACGCCGGCGCGGCCGTTCAGGGTGGCGGGCGACACGGCGACGTTGTGGGGGCGCAGGCCCGCGATGTCCGCGAGCGGGACGCGTCGCACGGCTGGTTGTGCCGCCACGTCGGCCAGCGCGGTGAGGGTCAGGGCGACGCCTGTCAGCCACAGGAGGCCGCCAGGCGTCGCGAGACGATGGCGGCGACTCACGGTCGCGTCGGCGTGCATGCGCATGGCTGTCGATCCTACTGCAGGCATGACATACCATCGCGGGCGAAAGGCGAGACACACGCATGCCCGTGACGACAGACGAACCGACGACTCCGGCGCTCACGCCGCCCATCGGCACCGCTAGCGCACAGCGATGGTGGGCCCATGAAGACTGGCTGGCCGTCTGGCTCGGGCTGATCGTGCTGGTCATCACTGCGACCGGCGTGCTGCCGGTCCTGCCGGCGCTGCGCTGGGGCGGCGCCGTGGCCTGGACCGCGCCGTGGAGTGTCGCGGTGCTGACGCCCTGGATCGTGTCCGGACTGCTGGTGTGGGCCCTCGCGCTTGCCGGCCTCCGCGCCCAGGGGCAGGCGATCCTTCCCTTCACCCGCGGCTTCATCGTCGTCTTTGCGCTGGCCTGGCTGTCGATCTGGCTCGCAGGCCATGCCACCGCCTCGCGCTGGGGCATCGAGTACGTCATCTTCGCGCTGGTCATCGGCCTGGCGGTGGGACATGTCGCTGGCACCGCCACCTGGCTGCGGGACGCGGCGCGGACGGAACTCGTTCTCGTTCCTCGTGCCCGCGTCCATCGTCACCGAGACCAAGGCCTCGATCGGGGCCATCCGGACGCTGTGGTTCTCGCTGGCGTTCGTCTCGATCGGCATCGAGACGCGACTGGGTGACCTGCTCACGCTCGAGGACGGCCGTCCGTTCGCGGCCTTCACGCTGGCGCAGGGCTTCAACGTCGTCTGGACACTGCTCGTGGCGTGGCTGGTGTTCGGCGGGGTGCTGCTGCCGGCCCTGGTGTTCTGATCGCGCCTTCACCGCAGAGCCTGCCACTCGGTCTCGTGTCGTCTGTGCTGTTCTCGCCTGGCCAGCGTTCGTACTGGTACAGCAGACAGGAGACGAGCGCATGCAGGTCTGGACTCCGGTGTTCCACCACCAGTTCCTCGACGGCAATCCGGCGAACTTCAGCGCCCCACCCGGAGCGTTGACGGCGCTGCCGAACGGTCTCGCCGTGCAGCCGACGCCACCGCCGGAGCAGCGCGGCTACGCGATCGCGCCGGGGCACTCGCTCAGCTATGCGCTCGAGCGCACGCTCCTCGGTGTGATCGGGATCGACATCCGGCTCGATGTCATCGTCTTCGGCAGCGCGCAGGACCCCGTGGACGTGCAGGTCCGGCTCGACGGGCAGGCGGTTCGCGTCATCGCGGACTTCATTGGCCCGCTGCTCAGACTGCAGTTCCGGGTCGGTGGCACCACCATGGCCGCCAGCATTCCGCTCGACGCCGAGAGCGGCCTGTTCCGGCTCCATCTTCGCTGGCACACGCACGGGCAAGGGTCGATGTGGGTCAACGACGTGCTGCGCGCCTACCAGCCAGCACTGCAGCCCGGGCTGTCGCTGCCCATCACCACGATCTTCGTCGGCCATCACTCTCTGAGCGTCACACCAGCCCCGCCCCGGATGCGTGTCCGTCGCTTCACCGTGAAGGTCCTGCGGAAAGACGATGCCACACGCCTGCTGGACGATCTGTTCCCGCTCCCGCGTCCACTGCCGATCGACCCCGACTGCGCCAAGCAAGTGGAGGGGCTGACTGGTGCGGCGATGGTCGAGGCGCGGCAGCTGATGGCGACCGCCGTGACCACCTGGACCCGGCGCTGGACCGCGGGGCAGGCCCACAGTCCGTTCTCAGCCGAGGCCGTCGCGGCGCACGAGGCGGCCGTGCAGGCGGGGCGCGCGTTCGTCGCCTTCATGCTCGGCCAGGAGCGAGCCGACGCCGACCGCTTTGTCGCACAGGCCAGCACGTTTCTCGCGTTGCTGCAGGCGGTCGATCCGGCGAGGTACGCCACGCTGTTGGCGAAGGCCGAGGAGGCGTCGACGCGAGTCGACCTGCCCTGCATCACCGCGCTCGAACCGCTGAGGCGCCTGTACGAATCGCGGCTGACACCCTTGAGCGAACTCGTCCGCGACCTGGCCGTGGCCGCACATGCCGTCGGAGGACCCCATGCTTGATCTGAAAGCCCATGCCGACGTGGCCGTGTCGAGCGCGTTCAATCTGACGGGGCCGCTGCGCCACGACACCGTCGTGCAACTGGCGGACGCCTGGTCTCCCGAGATTCGCTTTCACGAGGCCGAGCGCTTCCACCCGGTCGATTTCGAGGCGATGTTCGCCGTGCCGCCGGCCGTCATGGCGACGCTCGACGAGGCGACGCGGGACACGCTGCGCATCCAGGTCGGCAACGCGCGCTTCGAGCCGCCCATCATCCGCACGGGATCGGACACGGTGCCGGCGAGTGCGCTCACCACCGCCGTGCTCGCCGACCCCACGACAGGGGCCGAGGTGCAGGCGCGACTGTCATCGAGCAGTGTGTATACCCATGGCGGCGGGTTCGACAGATCGACGCAGTTGTTCGGCGCCTCCACGACCGTGGCCGGCCTGGTCGACCCCACACCGGGTGACCCGCGCGTCCCGCGTCATCCGATCGTCGTCCGGGCCGAGATGCGGTTCCTGTTCGAGACCCTGAAACACGAATTGCAGGCTGATCGACCGAACGACGCGCTCTGGGGCCGGTTCGCGGTGGACGCGTCGCTGTTCCGGCTCGCCGTCCCGGGCAGCGCCGTCCCGTTCACCACGAGTGCGAAGCGCGACATCCTGCGCCGCCTCATCGCGGCGATCGACGCGGGTGATGCCGCCGCGCAGGCGGCCGCGCTGGCTGACATCCCCCCGCCGTGGCAGCTGAACGGGCGTGCGTGGGAGGCCCTGCGCAACTACGTGTTCGTCGAGTACTACTTCCTCTACGCCTTCAACGACTACCTGCAGGTCGCCGACTCGATCTTCTCGAACGAGCACGAGGGCGACAACGAGGGCTGTTGCGTCGTGTTCGATCGCCGCGATCTGGAGGAACTCGGCGCCGGGACGAAGACGCTCGACGAGATCGTCGCGCACACGATCATCACGTCCGTGCACGAGGAGTTCAATGACAACGACGAGCTGAAGCGGCTGCCGCTCGATCGGGATCGGGCCCGCGACGACCTCGTGGTGTACGTCGCGGTCGGCAGCCACGCCACGTACCTCACCGCCGGCAGCCACGACGTCCTGGATTTCGAGGACATCCTGACGGACTTTCCCGGGAAGATTCCCGGATGGGCGTGGCTCATCCCTGGCGCGCCGATCATCGTGCTCCTGCTGTTGATCACGGCCATCAGCGAGCACTTCGCCGATGCGGAGGACGAGACGTCCGACAACGGCGCCTCGACGGGGCCCGAACCCGAGCCCGGAAGCGATCCGGGGCCGCTCGTGTTTCCGAGCCGCCGCACGGTCACGCCGCTGTCGGCGATCACCGGGCCCGACGCGGACGTCAACGCCTATCAGGCAGCGCTGGCATCAGCCCCGCCCACCGTGTCCCTCGCCGATCTCACGCGCCGCGCGTTCCCCGGCACATGGGGCGGGCACGACGGCCTGCGCGACCACAGCCCGAAGTGGGAGAACAAGACCGCCCGCTATTTCCGCAAGTTCGTCCACTCGGGAGACATCAGGACCACCGTGATCACATGACGCGGAGGCGGTAGCTATTCCTCGCGCAGGGCCTCGACGGGCGCGACCTGTGACGCGCGTCGCGCCGGCAGCCACGACGCCGCGAGCACCGTCGCGAGGGACACGGCGGCGGCGAGCAGCAGCGTGCGTGGATCACCGGGCTCGATGCCGTAGAGGTAGGCCCGGACGATCCGGGCGGCGGACCACGCGCACGCCGCACCGACCAGCACGCCGGGCACCGCGATCGCCAGACCGTCCCGCAGGAACATCCAGACGACGGCCTGGCGCGTGGCGCCGAGCGCCAGGCGCACGCCGATCTCTCGAAGCCGCGCCGCCACGGAGTACGCGAGCAGCCCGTACACCCCCATGCAGGCCAGCAGCATCGTCACGGCCGCCACGAACGTCGCCACTCCTGCCGTGAAGCGCTGTCTCAACAGCGTGCTGTCGACAAAGTCCGGCGACGTGATGAACCCGCGCAGCCTGCGATGCCCCAGCTCGGTGATGACGCGCGTGTATTCCTCGCGTACCGTCGTCAGGTCGCCGCTCGCGGCGCGGACGTACGCCATCGGGAACTGCGACCGCTCCAGGTCCTGCAGGATCGGCCGGAAAACCACGAATGGCCGCGGATCGTCGAGCTTGCCGTAGGGGGCATCGCCGACCACGCCGATTACCTCGATGTCGCGAGGCTCTGGACCGGTGAGTCGGATATGCCGCCCGACCGCGTTGCCCCCGGGGAACAGCGCGCGCGCCACCGACGCCGAGACCAGCGCGACGTCTGGTGCGCCCTGGTCGTCGTCCCACGTGATGTCGCGGCCCTGCAACCGCGGCAGTCGGAACAGATCGAAGAAGCACGGTGACACGCACTCCGGCAGCACCGCGATCTCAGGCACGGCAACCCCGTCGGCTCGCGTGTAGTGCTCCGTCGGCAGCGGACCCGAGGTGGGGAAGTACGTGGGGTAGTACACCGACAGTGCGGCCGCCTCGGCCCCAGGCATCTGGCCAAGGCCGTCGACGAGCGCCCGGTAGTACTCGGGGGTCAAGAGCGTGCGATCACCCGGTTCGCGATACGCGCGGTTGAAGATGATGCGCTGCGACTGGAGCGACGTATCGTTGGCGCGAAGGCGGGCCAGGGTCGCCGTGAAGAGTCCGGCTCCGACGAGACAGGTCATCGACAGGGCGACCTGCGCCACGAGAAGGCCGCGCCCGATCCGACCGAACGACGCGCTGGTGCCTCGCCCGCGACGGAGGCAGTCGTCGACGCGACCCGTGACCGACTGCCACGCGGAGACGGCGCCCATGGCGAGGGCAATCAGGAGCGTCGTCAGCGCCGCCAGGGCGAGCACGCGGATGTCCGGTGTGACGTCCGGAAACTTCGAGGTGAAGAGGCCGGTTATGAGGGACGCCCTGACCGCCTGCACGATCCCCCATGCCAGCGGCACCGCACTGATGAATGCCACGGCCGCCAACAGGATCCCATCCAGCAGCAGCTGCCAGCACACGCGCGCCGTGCTTGCGCCGAGGGCGAGACGGACCGCGACCTGGTGCCTCCGTGTCAGCGAGCGCGCCAGGGTGAGGCCCGCAAGGTTGGCGCAGGCGACCGTCAGCAGCATCGCCATCAGGCCCAGCAACAACACGAGCGTCCTGCCGTAGCGGGACGACCGATCCCAGTAGCCCATGACGAGTGGTGCCGCGTCCAGCTGCTGACGACGCAGGGCGTCGCGCTCCGGTTCAGGCAGGCTGTCCGGCAGGGTCTCCGCCTGGATCGCCGGCCAGCGCGCGCGCAGTTCCGCGCGTGCCGCGTCGATGGACACGCCGCGCGCGAGACGCCCGACCACCGCTCTCGAGCGCAGCGGCCGCGATCGGTCGAACGGCTCGATGATGTCGGACGGTCGCCCCGATTGAAGCCCCTGGAAGCCGTTCGCCGTGACGCCGATGACCGTGGTCGGCACCGCATCCACCGTGATCGTCTCTCCGACGCCGGCACCACTGCCGAACAGGCGCCGACGGAACTCCTCGCTGATCACGACGACCGCGTCGTCTGCGTCACCGAAGAAGCGACCCGCCGCCGCACGCGCGCCGACCATCTCGAAGTAGGTCGGCGACACGGTGTCCGTCACGGCCTCGAAGACGCCGGAACGCGTCTCCACGCGCGCGAGTCCCCCGCCGTCGTACAGCGACATCTGTGCAAAGGACTGCTGGGCGCCCCGGTAGGCCTTCAGGGTGTCGGCGTAGAACCAACCCGAGACGTTCGCCCGCGGATCGAGGGCCGACAGGGCCACGAGCTCTCCGGGGTTCGGCACGTCGACCGTCCGCAGCACGAGGGCGTTGAGCAGGCTGCCGATGGCCGTCGTCGCGCCGACAGCCACCGTCAGCGTGAGGATGACGATGAAGGAATACGTCGGCGCGCGGCGCAGGCTGCGGACGGACTGTCGGACGTCGAGGCGCAGGGCGTCCCACATGCGCGAAGTCTAGCGCAGGGGCACGTCACGGACCCTTGTCAGCGCAGGGGCGGCGTCGACGTCGGTGCGCGACGATGCCGCGTGGCTTGCTCGTAGGCGAACGCGAGGCGGATCAGGGTGGGCTCGGACCACGCGCGTCCGAAGAGCGTGAGTCCTGCCGGCAACACGTCGCCACGGGTGTAGCCCATCGGCACCTGGATCGCCGGGAAGCCGGTCTCGGGTGAGAAGAACTGGCTGTTGTCCCCGTGCGGCGTGTTGAGGTCGCCGATGAGGCGCGGCGGGTGGCTCCACGTCGGATACACGAAGGCGTCGAGCTGCTGCGCGTCCATCGCTGCCGTCACCGCGTCGCGCACGTGCTGCCGCCACGCCGTGTCGGCACGGCAGGCCTCCGAGTCCGGACCGTGATCCGGCACCTCCGCGGCACGTTCGAGCTGGCGGCGGACGCTCGGATGGAAGCGCCGCGACGCCAGGACCTCCGCGAGCGACGTCACCGGCACGCGGTCGCCATGCGACGCGAGATACCGATTGATCTCGTACCTGAACGAGCGGCACGTATCGGCTGCGGCAGGCGACTGCTGCGTGGTGAGCGCGGGGACCGGCGCCGGGTCGATGATCGTCGCGCCGGCCGCACGCAGATCGGCGAGCGCTCGATCGAACACGCGCAGGACCTCCGCATCGGTGGTCGCCGAGTCGAAGGCGGCACGCAGCACGCCGATGCGCGCGCCCTTCAGACCGTCGCGATCGAGCGCCTTCAGGTAGTCCTGGGGCAGGTGCGCGTCCGCGGGCGCAGTCGCGGGATCCTCGGGGTCCGACCCGACGATCACCTGGAACACACGCACGGCGTCCTCGACGGTGCGGGCCATCGGCCCCGCGATGTCGGCCAGCAGGCTCAGGGGCATCACGCCACCCCGGCTCGTCAGGCCCATCGTCGAGCGGATGCCGACGAGCGCCTGGTGCGAGGAGGGCCCGCGGATCGAGTTGCCGGTGTCGGTGCCGAGCCCGACCGTGCCGAAGCTTGCCGCGACGGCGGCCGCTGTTCCGCCGCTCGATCCCGCCGTGACGCGGTCGAGCGCGTAGGGGTTCTTCGTGTAGCCGGGCAGGATGGAGCTCACCGTCTCGTACGGGGTGAAGGCCCACTCGGCCATGTTCGACTTCGCGAGGACGATGGCGCCCGCCGCCTTGATGCGGGCGACCTGGAAGGCGTCCTTGCGCGAGACGAAGCCTTCGAGCGACAGCGAGCCGTTGGCGCTCTGCATGCCGATCGTCTCGAAGTTGTCCTTCACGATCATGGGCACGCAGTGGAGCGGCCCGACGAGTCCACTTTGCGCGAAGCGCTGGTCCAGGGCCGCGGCCGTCGCCAGCGCCTCGGCATTGGTCACGACGACGGCGTTGAGGGCCGGGCCGTTCTTGTCGAGCGCCTCGATGCGACGCAGGTACTGCGCGACGAGGGCGCGACACGTGAGGTGCCCGCCACGCATCGCGTCGTGAATCTGCGCGATGGTGGCCTCGTGGACGTCGAACCGGCCCGGCGCAGGCGCGTCCGTGCGTCCGACAGCGGTGGGGACCTGCGCGCTGTTCCGTCCGCCGGGCGAGGCAGCGGACGCGAGCAGGACCCCGCCGAGGGCGAGTGCGACGAGTCTGGCGACGGTGTGCATCTACTGGAAGCGGTCGGACGCCGGCACCCACTTCACCGACAGGTCCGGGTCCGGCATGTCCTTGTCGAGCGGATACATGGGCCGCGTGATGCGCTTGTAGGGCAGGCGTTCGAGGTCCTGGTCCACGCCGCCCGGGGTGAGGGCCATGACCCAGTCGGCCTGCATGTCGTACAGCTCTGGCTGGAGGTAGCCGATCTTCACCACGACGATGTCGGCCTTGCGTGGGGCGAGCCCGAGCCGCGTGAAGTCGGCTTCGTAGTGATACGGCTTCCGCTTGGCTGTCACGATCACGCTGACGCTGCCGGTCTTGATCACCACCTCGGTCACCGCGTCCTTGTCGCCGTTCTGGATGGCGGTCACGGTCCCCGCGATGCGCACCGGTGGCGCATACCGATCGTCCACGGCCGCTCCGGCGGTGCCCGCCACCGTGCCGCCGACGCCGGCCTTCACCGCCTGCGCCACCAGTTCCGGGCCGGGCAGCGAGGCATAGATGAGGGAGGGGCCGTCGGCACGCTGGAACTCGGGGCGTTCGAGGATGCGCGTCAGCGTCCAGGTCACGTCGCCTGCGCCACCGGCCGTCGGGTTGTCACCCATGTCGCTGAGGAAGAAGGGATGCTTGTCGCTCTTCAGCGCGCGGGCCATCGCGTCCTCGTACGGCAGCGTCGGCGCGACGAACTCGAAGTTCGTGCGCGCGGCCCAGAAGCTGGCGGCCAGGCCCTCCGCCGCGGTCTTGACGGCCGCCTCGTCGTCGCCGGTCACCATCACGGCAGCGTGGTTGCGGGGCTCGTCGGCCCAGGCGTAGCCGATCCAGATCGCGGCGTCGATGATGCCGGGCCGCGTGGTGATCTCCGGGATGGCGGCGTAGATGCTCTTGGCGGGTTCGATCCGCGTGCTGGTCTTCTCGCCAGGCAGCAGGACGGGGACGGCGACGTAGGCCTTGTAGGCCGGTCGGCCCTTGCCGCTCTCGAGGCGCGCGAGCAGGTTCTCGGCGGCGCGCTGCTTGGAGACCATCTCGTCCTCGTGCGGCGCCATGCGGTAGCAGGTGATCAGGTCGGACTCGGCCGCCAGGCGCCACGACACGTTGCCGTGCAGGTCCATCGAGGTCGAGATGAGGGTCGTCGGTCCGACCACCTCCCGGATCCTCGCGATCATGTCGCCCTCGGGGTCCTCGAGGCCGACGACGCTCATGGCGCCGTGGATGTCGAAGAACAGGCCATCGAGGGGCAGCTGCGCGCGCAGGCCGTCGAGCGTCTTGCGCATCAGGGATTCATAGGCCTCGCGGGTCACGGCGCCGCCCGGCAGCGCGTGTCCCTGCACCGTGCCCAGCCACACCGCGCGATCGCGCAGCGACGCCGCCCCGGAGAAGAACGGGTAGGTGTCGAGGATGGCTTGCCCCGTGCTGGCCTTGAAGGCCGCTTCATCGGTGGTCGCCGGCGAGAAGGTGCTGGACTCGATGGCGAGTCCGGCGATGGCGATGCGCGGTTTCTCCGCGGCACTGCAGGAGGCGAGGGCGAGGGTTCCGAGCAGCAGCAGCGTTCTGGTCACGGCCCATTCTTTCAC
>NZ_JALHPM010000119.1:0-21726 GCF_022842525.1 Luteitalea sp. | reverse complement strand
AACGCGCCCGCAGCGGCCACCGCCGCCGGTCGCTCGGCGCCATCGACGGCCCGCAGACGGCCATCCAGCACCACCGCAGAGAGCCGCCACTTACTGACAGTCATCTTTTCAGCAGCCTGCTAGTTGGTTGCCGCCGGGCGCCGACCCACCTTCTCGACGGTATGTCGGATTGCCGGCGTCGACTGCAGGTAGGCGAAGATGGCCGCGAGGTCCTCGGTGGTCATGCCCGCATACGATTGCCACGGCATCGGCGTGTTGAAGTCGGATGCGCCCACCGGCACGTGGGCTCGTCCATCCGCGTAGGCCTTGAACTTCTCCACGAACTGCGCCTCCGTCCAACCGCCGATGCCGGTGGCGTCCGGTGTCAGGTTGGCCGATCGGGCGATGAGGCCGTTGGGCAGCGGGAACTCCTGCCCGCCCGCCAGGCGCATGTGCGCCAGCGGGGTGCGGCGTGCGTCCACGGGCGTATGGCATTCGGCGCAGCCGGCGATGTTGGTGAGGTAGCCCCCGTAGGCGATCCGATCGCTCGCGTCCGGTCGCACGGCCCGCGTGTTGGCTCGCGCCGGCATGGTGCGGACGACGAGGGGCAGCGGGAAGTGGAGCGTGCGATCGGCAATCTGCTGTGTGCGCGCCGGGATGCTGCGGAGGTACGCCACGATGGCCTGGGCGTCGTCGGGCGCCATGTGTTGCCCGTAGGTCGTGTACGGCATCAGCGGGAAGAGCGGGGTGCCGTCGCGAGCCACGCCTTCGGTGAAGGCTCGCACGATCTCGCCGTCGGTCCAGGCGCCGAGGCTGGCGGGTGTGATGTTGCGCGCCACGAGGCGGCCGGGGAAGCCGACGGTCTCGTCCCAGACCTCGCCGCCCGCGCCATACGTCTCGGGCTTCAGCGGACCCGCGTAGCGCGTCCAGTCGCGCTGGCTGTGGCAGTCGGTGCACACGGCGACGTGGTCGGCCAGGTACCGCCCGCGCGCGATGCGCTCCGGTGTCGCGTCGACGCGGAGATCGGGGGCCGGGCCGACACGGGGGTAGGCGAGCAGCAGGTAGGAGTAGCCGCCGACGGCCAGCACACAGGCAGACACGACCAGAACACCGAGGACCTTCAGCAGCACACGCATGAGATGACTCCACGGCCGCGCGCGAGGCGTGGCCCAAGACCTTAACGAACGGGAGAGGCCGGCCGAACAGGCCGGAACCGCCGGATTTCGTGGGCGTCCGGGGAGGAGGTGCGGTGCCCGGGACAATCGACGGCGGGACGGTGGCGCGAGTTCCCTGGCGCGCGGATTTCCGGGCCCGCGGGGATGCCGTCGTGGTGTCGTGCTTGACGGCTGCTCATCGGGGTGACTACGCTCAGCCCCATGAGCTACACGCTGTTGCTGGCCGATGACAGTGTCACGGTCCAGCGCGTGATCGAGTTGACCTTCGCCGACGAGGGCTTCAAGGTCGTCTCGTTCAGCGACGGCGACGAGGTGGTGGGCTACCTCGGCGCGGGGAACACGCCCGACGTCATCCTCGCCGATACCACCATGCCGGCCCGGGATGGCTACGACGTGGCCACGTGGGTGCGGGGCCAAGCGTCCCTCTCGCAGGTGCCCGTCGTGCTCATGACGGGCGCGTTCGAGCCCATCGACGATCGCCGCGCCGAAGCCTGCCAGGCCGATGCCGTCCTCGTGAAGCCCTTCGAGCCGCAGCAGGTGGTCTCGCTCGTCAAGCGGATGCTCGGCGGGGAACGCGGCGAGTCGCTCGGCGAGTTCGCGCCGCCGCGCCCGGGATCCGCGGCGCCGGTGGCCGAGAGTGCAGTCACCCTCGCGCCCGGCCTCGACACGTACGCGTCGCGACTCGATCAGCATCTCGCGGCCCGCCAGGGGCGCTCGACGCTCGTCAGGGTGACCGCGCCGGCCGAGGTCGCCCACGCCGAGGTGCCCGCCGAGGCGAGTGCCGACGTCCCCGCCGAGGCGTCGGGCGGTGGGGCGACGTCGCTGGCCAGCGCCTTCTCGGCCATCCTCGCCGAGGAGCGTGGGGAAGGGCCCGCAGCCGTGGGGCCGACGCCGGCCGCCGGTCAGGCCGTGCCGGGCATCTCCGACGCGCTGGTCGACGAACTCGCCCGCCGCGTCGTCGGCAGGCTGACCGACCGCGTGCTGCGCGAAGAAGTGACGGCTCGGGTGCTGGAGGTGGCCGAACGGCTGATCTCCGAGGAAATCGAGCGCATCAAGGTCGGACAGGCCTGACGCGATCCCCCCTGGCGCCTCGCGCCCCCTTGCGGGGGAGCGGGGCACCCCCTACGATCAACGGGTGATGTCCGAGGCGTCGAGCCAGTCCCCGTCCTACAACGTTCCCGACAAACCGGCCCTCGAGGGCCTCGAAGCGAAATGGCAGCCCCGCTGGGAGGCCGACGCCGTCTACCGGTTCGACCGGACCCGGCCGCGTGATCAGGTCTACGCGATCGACACGCCGCCCCCGACCGTCAGCGGGTCGCTGCACGTCGGTCACGTCTTCTCGTACACCCACACCGACGTCATCGCCCGCTACAAGCGGATGCGCGGCTTCTCGGTGTGCTACCCGATGGGCTGGGACGACAACGGGTTGCCGACCGAGCGTCGGGTGCAGAACTACTACGGCGTGCGGTGCGAGCCGTCGCTGCCCTACGACCCGACGTTCGAGCCGCCGGCCACGCCGGGCAAGCAGCCGATCTCGGTGTCCCGCCCCAACTTCATCGAACTCTGCACCCGGCTGACCGAACAGGACGAGCAGGCCTTCGAGCACCTGTGGAAGTACCTCGGGCTCTCGATCGACTGGTCGATGACCTACGCCACGATCGGCAGGCGTGCGCAGAAGATTTCCCAACTTGCGTTCCTGCGGCTGCTGCAGAAGGGCCAGGCGTACCAGCTCGAGGCGCCGACCCTCTGGGACGTCGACTTCAGGACGGCCGTCGCCCAGGCCGAGCTCGAAGACCGCGAGATGCCCGGCGCGTACCACAAGATCCGCTTCGCGCGCGCCGACGGCGGCGGCGTCGTCGAGATCGACACGACGCGGCCCGAGCTGATTCCCGCCTGCGTCGCCCTGGTGGCCCATCCGGACGACGCGCGGTACCAGCCGCTGTTCGGCACCGAGGTCGTCACGCCGCTGTTCGGGGTCAAGGTGCCGATTCGCGCCCATCACCTCGCCGATCCCGACAAGGGCACCGGCATCGCGATGATCTGCACGTTCGGCGATCTCACCGACGTGATCTGGTGGCGCGAACTCGGCCTGCCCGTCCGCTCGATCATCGAGGCCAACGGCACCCTGCGCCCGATCACCTTCGGCAGCGACGGCTGGCCGTCGGTCGACCCGGCGCGCGCCGACGCCGCCTATGCGCCCCTCGTCGGTCGCGGGGCCTCACAGGCCCGTACGCGGCTGGTCGAGCAGCTCAAGGAGTCGGGCGATCTCATCGGCGATCCGCGGCCGATCACGCATGCCGTCAAGTTCTTCGAGAAGGGCGACCGGCCCCTCGAGATCGTCACCAGCCGGCAGTGGTTCGTCCGCACGATGAACCATCGCGAGTCGCTCATCGCGCGTGGGCGCGCCCTCGAGTGGCACCCGCCCTACATGCGGGCCCGCTTCGAGAACTGGGTGGAGGGGCTCAACGGCGACTGGTGCGTGTCGCGGCAGCGATTCTTCGGCGTGCCGTTCCCCGTGTGGTATCCGCTGGACCAGGACGGCGCCGTGCGCTACGACCAGCCGCTGCTGCCCACCGAGGCCCAGCTGCCGATGGACCCGTCCACCGACGTCCCCGCGGGCTACGAGGGGGCGCAGCGCGGCGTGCCGGGCGGCTTCATCGGCGATCCCGACGTCATGGACACCTGGGCGACGTCGTCGCTGACGCCGCAGATCGTCGGGCAGTGGGGCGACGACGAGGACTTCTTCGCTCGGGTGTTTCCGCTCGACCTGCGTCCGCAGGCGCACGACATCATCCGCACGTGGCTCTTCTCGACGGTCTTGCGGGCGCATCTCGAGCACGATGCCCTGCCGTGGAAGCACGCCGCGATCTCGGGCTGGGTCCTCGATCCCGATCGCAAGAAGATGTCCAAGTCCAAGGGCAACGTGGTGACGCCCATGGGCCTGCTCGAGGAGCACGGGTCCGACGCGGTGCGGTACTGGGCCGCCAGTGGACGTCCCGGGGCAGACACGGCCTTCGACACCGGCCAGATGCGGGTCGGCCGTCGGCTCGCCATCAAGCTGCTCAACGCGGCCAAGTTCGCCCTCGCCCGCACCGAGCCGATCGGCGCCATCACGGCCCCGGTCGACCGCGGGCTGGTGACGCGCCTGGCGTCCCTCGTCACCGAGGCCACCTCGGATCTCGAGGAATACAACTACACGCGCGCCCTCGAACGCACCGAGCAGTTCTTCTGGGACTTCTGCGACAACTATCTCGAGCTCGTGAAGGCGCGCCGGTACGGCGACCTCGGCCTCGACGGCGCCGGCTCGGCCAACGCGGCGATGGTGGTCACGCTGCGCACGCTGTTGCGCCTGTTCGCCCCCTTCCTGCCGTACGTCACCGAAGAAGTCTGGTCGTGGTGGCAGGAGGGCTCCGTCCACCGGGCCACCTGGCCGACCGCCGACGAGGTCCTGGCCTCGGTCGGTGGGGCGGGCGATGCGGCCGGCGCCGAGGCCCTGACCATGGCGTCGTGGGCCCTCGGCGAGATTCGCCGCACGAAGTCGGAGGCGAAGAAGCCGCTGCGGACGCCGGTCGTGGACTTCCACGTGACGGCGTCTGCGGCCGATCTGGTGGCCTTCGAAGCGGCCCGCGCCGATGTGGCGGCGGCCGGCTTCGTGCAGCAGGTGCGGACGTCGGAGGGCGAACCGCGCGCGGCCACCGTCGAACTCGGTGAACTCGAGAAGGCTCCGGAGGTCGGCGCGTGAACGTCGGCGTGACGCCCCTCGACAAGGCGCTCTATCGCGAGCTCGTGCGGCGTGCCCTGGCCGAGGACATCAGCTGGGGCGACGCCACCACCGAGGGCACCATCGACGAGGCGCAGCGCGGCCACGGTCGTCTGCTCGCCAAGCAGGACTGCGTCATCGCCGGTCTCGACGTCGCCGAAGAGGCCTTCCTGCAGCTCGATCCCGCCGCCGTCATGGTGCGTCATCACCAGGACGGCGACGTGTGCCCGAGTGGCACGCTGGTCGCCGAAGTGACCGGCCGCGCCCGCGCGCTGCTCACCGCCGAGCGCACGGCGCTCAACTTCATGCAGCGGCTGTCGGGCATCGCCACGGTGACCCGCCGCTACGTCGACGCCGCGCAAGGCTCGTCGCTCGTCGTGCTCGACACCCGCAAGACCACCCCGACGCTCCGCGTCCTCGAGAAGTACGCCGTGCGGGCCGGCGGCGGCACCAATCACCGCTTCGCGCTGGACGACGGCATCCTGATCAAGGACAACCACATCGCGCTGGCCGGCGGCGTGCTGGCCGCGCTGCAGCGGATGCGACACGCGGCCGAGGACATGGTCATCGAGGTCGAGGTTCGCACCCTCGAAGAACTGGACGTCGCCCTCGAGGCCGGTGCGACGCGCATCCTGGCCGACAACATGGATCTGGCCACGCTCGCCGAGACGGTCCGCCGCGCCCGCAAGCGCGCGCAGGTCGAAGTCTCGGGCGGGGTGACACTGGACCGCATTCCGGAGATCGCCGCCACCGGGGCCGACTTCGTCTCGGTCGGGGCGTTGACGCACTCGGCCCCCGCGGTGGATCTCAGCTTCAAGATCGCGCCAGTCTCGTGACGCTCGACCTCCCGGGCTGGCTGGACGCCGTGCGCGGCGGCGTGGCCAGCGCCGGCGCCGAGGCCGGCGCCTTCGCGCATCAGGTCTCCATCCGGGCACTCACGACCTCGACCAACGACGATGTGACGCGCGCCGCCGCCACCGGGGCTCCCGAGGGGTATACCGTCATCGCGGCGGAGCAGTCTGCCGGGCGCGGCCGACGCGGCGCGTCGTGGCATTCGCCGTCGGCGCAGGGGCTCTATCTCTCGACGCTGCTGCGCCCGGACCGGTGGGCCGCCCTGCGAGCCGACGCGGCGTCGCCGGTGGCCTCCCTGGTCACGCTCATGGCCGGCGTGGTCGTGGCGAGAGCGATTGGCGAGGTGTGTGCGGCCCCGGTCGAACTGAAGTGGCCCAACGACGTCATGGTGCGCACGTCGTCCCCAGGGGCCCCCTGGCGCAAACTCGCCGGCATCCTCGCCGAAGGGACGAGCGACGGCGGTGTGCTGCGCAGTGTCGTGCTGGGCGTCGGCCTCAACCTGACGCCGTCGGCCGCGCCGGCCGAGGTCGCGGCGCGCATGATCAGCCTGGACCAGTTGCTACCCGGCGCCGCGGCCGCGGGGCCAGAGACGCTCACCGCACTCGTGCGAGCGCTGCTCGTCCGCCTGCGCGAGGGCACGGCGCTGCTCGCGCGTGGCGCGGCCGACGAGGTGCGCGAGCAGTGGCGCCGTTGTGCGCCGTCGGTCGAGGGCACCGTCGTCCGCTGGCGCGACCAGGCGGGCGAGCACGAAGGGCACGCCGCGGGCATCGACGACGGCGGGGCGTTGCGGGTGCGCCGGCCCGACGGCGGAGTCGTGACCGTGCATGGTGGTGACGTGGAGTGGCGGATGGGACACCGGGACGCATGAGTCACGAGACCGACACGCCGCCGACCAGCCCCGACATCGGCGCCTTCTGCCGCGCCGTCGAGGCCCACCTCTGCCGGGTCAACGGCGGCCATCTGGTGCGCATCGTGGGGCCGGCGTTCGAACTCGTCGCCGGCTGGGCCCGGGAGGGCATGCCGCTCCGTGTCGCCCTGCACGGCGTGGACCGCACCGTCGCGCGCCTGACCGCGAAGGGGCCGCGGCGTCGTCCGATCCGCATCGAGTTCTGCGAGGCCGACGTCCGCGACGCCGCGGAGCAGTGGCGTCGAGCGGTCGGCGTGCGGGCCGCGGCAAACGCGTCGCCCGCGGGCAGCACGACCGAGGAGGCCGCGGAGCCGTCGAGCGCGCGGCTGCCGTCGCTGCCCAAGCATCTCGAGCGCGTCCTGCTGCGGTTGTCGGCACTTGGCGCGACGAGCGATATGTCACCAGCGCTCGCGGCCGCGATTGCGGCGACGATTCGCGATGTCGATGCGTGTCTCGACACGTCGCGCGGCGCCCGACGCGAGGCGCGGACGGCGCTGCTCGAACGACTCATCGTGATCGACGGGCAGTTGACCGAGGCGGCGCTCGCCGCGCTGCCGGCGCTCGCGCGTCGCGAACTGCTCGACCAGGTGCAGCGTGAGCTGTCACCGTTCCGGGGCCAGATGCCCCCTGCTGCCTTCCGCGATGCCGAGCATGCCCTGCTCGGTGAACTCGCGCGGCGGCATTTCTCGCTTCCGCAGGTGCGACTCGATGGCTGATGACACGTTCACGCTGACCCTGGACAAGCCGGTGGCCGGCGGTCGATCCCTCGCGCGCCTCGACGGCCGCATCGTGCTGGTGAGTGGAGGCATCCCCGGCGAGCGCGTGCGCGCGGTGATGGAGCGGACGGGCAAGGGGGTCGCGTTCGCGCGCGTCGTCGAGGTCGAGGACGCCTCGCCGGATCGGATCACGCCGGAGTCGGATCCGCAGTGCGGCGGCCAGGTCTTCGCCCACGTCGCGTACGCACGACAGCTCGAGCTGAAGCGCGCGATCGTCGAGGACGCCCTCGGCCGGATCGGTCGCCTGCATGACCTGCCCCCGATCACGGCCACCGGGTCGCCGAGGCAGCACTGGCGACTGCGGGCGCGTCTGCACGTCCAGGGCATGCACGTCGGGTTCTTCCGCGAGGGCACGCATGCGCTGTGCGACGCCGGTCCGTCCGGTCAGCTGGTGCCGGGCCTGCTGGAACTGGCCGAGGCCACCCTGACGCACCTGCGGCCAGACCTGGCGCGGAGTGTCGAGGCAATCGTCGTCTCGCAGACGGTGCGCGGCGACCAGCAGGCGGTGCACCTCGAGCTGTCGCGTCCCCTGCCACGGCACGGCGAGGTCTGGGTGAGCGGCCCGCCGGCCGCGTGCACGGGTGTCAGCGCCGGTCTCGTGTCGTCGCGGCATCCCTCGGTGCTCGCCGGATTCCCGTGGGTCAAGGAGTCGCTGGCGGCCCTCGGCGTTCCGACCGCTGGCGAGGCCGGTCTGATGCGCCATGCTGCCGCCTTCTTCCAGGGCAATCGCGCCCTGCTCCCGGAACTGGTCACGGCGGTCACCGGCGCGGTGCCGGCCGACACCCCCGTCGTCGACCTCTATGCCGGGGTCGGGCTCTTCGGCCTCGCGGCCGCGACCCTCGGCGCGTCGTCGGTGACGTGCGTCGAGGGCGATGCGGTCAGTGCCGAAGATCTGGTGACCAACGCGCTGCCGTACGGCGATCGCGTCCGTGCCGTGCGTGGCGACGTCGAGACCTTCGCCCGCGAGGAGACGCAGTTGCTCGGCGACGCCTGCGTCATCGTCGACCCGCCGCGCACCGGGCTCTCGCCGGTCGTGTCGAAGGCGCTCGCCGCTGCGCATCCCCGCCGCGTCGTCTACGTCTCGTGCGACCCGGCGACGCTGGCGCGCGACCTGCAAGGACTCGTCGCATCGGGGCTGGCCATCGACTCGCTGCGGGTCTTCGACCTCTTTCCGTTGACGGCGCATGTCGAGACCGTGGTGACATTGACCGCATGTCCTTCCTGATCGATCCGGACGTCCACTACCTGAACTGCGCCTACATGTCGCCGCTCGCGCACGCCGTCGAGGAGGCGGGCCGCGTCGGCATGGCAAGGAAGCAGCGCCCGTGGACGATTCGTCCCGAGGACTTCTTCGTCGAGGTCGAGGACGTCAAGGCGCGGTTTGCCGAGGTGCTCGGGGCGGGGCGTCCCGAACAGGTGGCCGTGCTGCCCAGCGTCTCCTACGGCATGGCCATCGTGGCCAGGAATCTGCGCCTTCGGCCCGGGCAGCACATCGTCGTGGCTGGCGAGCAGTTCCCGAGCAACGTCCATCCCTGGCGCCGCATCGCGGCCCAGCGTGGTGGGGAGGTGCGCACGGTCACGGTCCCCGATGTGGCCGAGGGCCGTGGCGCCGCCTGGAACGAGGCGCTGCTCGCCGCGATCGACGAGCGGACGGCCCTGCTGGCCCTCGGACACGTCCACTGGGCCGATGGCACGCGCTTCGACCTGCCGCGGCTCGCGGCGCGCGCGCGGGAGGTCGGCGCACTCGTGGTCGTCGACGGCACGCAGTCGGTCGGGGCGCTGGCCTTCCCGTTCGACGAGGTGCAGCCAGACGCCGTGGTGTGCGCGGCCTACAAGTGGCTGTTGGGGCCGTACGGGCTGGCCTTCGGCTGGTTCGGTGAGGCGCTGCAGGACGGCGAGCCGCTCGAAGAGACGTGGTGCGGTCGACGGGGCAGCGAGGACTTCGCCGGACTGGTGCACTACACCGACGACTATGGCCCGGGCAGCGCGCGCTTCGACGTCGGCCAGCGGTCGAACTTCATCACCCTGCCGATGGCCATCGAGGCGCTGCGGCTGGTGACGGCGTGGGGACCGGCTCGCATCCAGGCGCACGCGGCGTCGCTGTGGGCGCCGATCGTCGAGCCCCTGCGGCGCGCCGGCTACCGCATCGAGGATCCCGCGTGGCGCGGCGAGCACCTCGTGGGGCTGCGACCGCCGGCCGGCACCGACATGTCGGCCATCGCGTCACGTCTCGCCGCCGCGCGTGTCCACGTCTCGATGCGCGGCACCGCGATTCGGGTCTCGCCGCACGTCTACAACACGCCCGAGGACATGCAGGCACTGGCGGCGGTGTTGACGGGGCGGTGAGGGTGCACGCTACATGTGCACCGCGAAGCGGTTCTGGCAGGCCATGGCGAAGAGCCGGAACAGCGGCAGGAACTCTCCGGTGCGCCAGAAGTTCTCGGGGTGCCACTGCACCCCGACGCAGAACGGCGAGTCCGGCGCTTCGAGCGCCTCGACGATGCCGTCGGTGGCGTGGGCGGAGACGACCAGGCCCTGGCCGATGACCTTGGCGGCCTGATGATGCCGGCTGTTGACCTGCGCGGGCATGCCCGCCCCGACGGCGCGCGAGAGCAGGGTGCCTTCCACCACGTCGAGGCCGTGGGCCATGGTCGTCAGCGTGTCGTCCACGGCATGCGGGATGGCCACGGGCACCTGCGACGGGAGATCCTGGATCAGTGAGCCCCCGGCGGCGACGTTGAGCACCTGCATGCCGCGACAGATCGCGAGCAGCGGCAGGCCGTCGCGCAGGCAGCGGCGCGCCAGATCGATCTCGAAGGCATCGCGGCTGGCGTCGGCCAGCGTGCACGCCGGATGCATGGTCTCGCCGTAGAGGGCCGGATCGACGTCGTATCCCCCCGCGAGCACGACGCCGTCGATGCCCTGCAGCGCCACTCCCACGTCGCCGTCGGGCGGCACGGACTCGACCTCGAGGCCCACGGCCTCGAGCGACCGCAGGTAGTCCTCGTCCCGGCTGCACTGCACGTAGAGGATGCGCGGCGGTCGCATCACATGCGACCCGGGACGACGGCGCCCATCAGATCCAGCGTGCGCGTCATCTGCTGGCGGAAGTAGCTGGCGGCCGCCGCGCGCCAGAGCCGCACGTCGTGACGCTCCTCGGAGAGGATCGGGCAGCGGTGGTAGAAGCCGCTGAACGCCTGCGCGAGACTGAAGGCGTACTTGGCGACGACCGCCGGCTCGAGGCTCCGCACGGCCGACTCCGCGATCTCGTCCAGGCGTCCGCAGGCCAGCACGAGGTCCCAGAGCGCATCGGCATCGTCACCGCTGGCGATGGCGTCTTCCGGCAGCGCCGCGATGGCGGCGGCCACGGCCGCTTCGTCCAGCTGGGTGCGGTCGCGCAGCTTGGTGAAGATGTTGCCGGCGCGGACCGCGGCATATTGCAGGTACGGTCCGCTCTCGCCCTCGAAGCTGAGGGCTTCGTCGATGTCGAAGGCGATGATCTTCGTGCGCGAGAACTTCACCATGAAGTAGCGGACCGCAGCGATGGCGATCTCCTCGGCGGTGGCGCGAGCCTCCGCCTCGGTGAAGTCGGGGTTGCGCTTGCCGACCTCGTCCTGCGCCTTGACGACCAGGCGATCGAGCAGGTCGTCGGCCTTGACGCCGAGGCCCTTGCGGCCCGAGACCTCGACGAACGGCTTGCCATCGGGATCGGCGTGGTAGCCCAGTTCGCGTGCCGTCTTGTGCGACAGCGCCACCATCTCGTAGGAGAAGTGGATCGACTGCTCGGCCTGGGTGCGATGCCCCATCGTGGCCAGGGCCTGCTTGAGCAGCTTCTGCAGGTAGGCCTGCCGGGTGTCGATGACGTTGATCACCGTGCCGGCCCGCCCGAACGCCGGATGGGTCGCCGCGCCGCCGGTCGACGTGGTGGCCCACAGGGTCTCGCCCGTGAGTCGCGTGGCGAACGGGCGATACGCGAAGTCCTTGCCGAGCAGGCCGAACTTCCAGAACTGGTTGGCGATGTCCTTGCCGACGTAGGTGACCGTGCCATCCGACCGCACGATGACCTTCTCGCGCTGGTTCGGCCCCCCCTCGACGTCGGGTTCGGCGTCGGGGACGTCGGCGGACGGCGCGTCGGCCTGCTCGATCGTGGCCTCGACGTCCTCGTCGATCTCCATGACCCAGCACCCCTTCAGCTTGCCCTCGGTCTGCAGGTAGACCGTCCCGCGCTGCTTGAGGATGTCGAAGGCCGTGGCCCAGAACTGCAGGCGGAGGATGTCGCCTTCCCACGACAGCAGGTCGTAGTCGATGTGCAGGCGTGCCATGGTCCGCAGGTGGCAGCGGACGATGGCCTCGGCGATCACCGCGCCCATGGCGGCCGTCGGATTGTCGCCGTGCTCGATGGCGTGCAGCGTGGCCTTGCGGATGGCGAGCCGCGCCTTGTCGGCCTCGTACCATTCGGTGACCCTGGCGTAGAGATCCCAGCAGTCGTAGTCGAACTTCTCGCCGCCGGCCAGCGCCCGCACCTCGTCGAGGCCCTTGCCCTCGAGGTGCTCGAACCCCACCACGACGTCGGCGACCTGCACGCCGGTGTCGTCGATGTAGTTCTGGATCTCGACGGGTGTCCCCAGGAACCGCAACAGGCGCCCGACGGTGTCGCCGAGGATGGAGTTGCGCAGGTGGCCGATGTGGGCCGCCTTGTTGGGGTTGATGGCGGTGTGCTCGACGATGGTCTTGGCGCGTCCGGTGGCGACGACGGTCGAGGCCTGGCCGAGGTGGCGACGCAGGAACGCGGCACGGTCGAGGAAGACGTTGATGTAGCCGCCGCCCAGCGCCTCGATGCGAGCCACGCCCGGGACGGCCGGCAGGGCCGCGACGACCTCCTGCGCGATGGCGCGCGGTGCCTTCCTCAGGGTGCGCGCCAGTTCGAAGGCGCAGGGGAATGCCAGATCGCCGAGGGCCCGCGTCGGCGGGGTCTCGACGACGAGCGTCGCGGGCACGGCGGCATGCCCGTAAAGTGTTGTCAGTGTGTCCTGTAGCGCCGCTCGCACGGCCTGCTGCAGAGGCAGGATCATCGGTTTGACTCGGTCAGATCAGTGGGTTAGCATGCCGGGCAGTCGTGCTCCGCCAATTCGAGCGCCCGCGCATAGGTAAGCGGATCATTGATGTTCCACAGGGCGTCCGCCGCGGTTCGCGCCTCGGCGGGGACCCTCCGGCAGGGCACCAGGTTCTCGAGGTCGCGCACGCGTCGCGCGCCGCGGGACCACATCTCGCGCACGGCCGGGGCGCACGCACGGCGCACCGACAGGCACAGGGCCAGCCGACCATCGGGCAGCAGCACCACCACCGCCGCGGCGGCATCCGCGCCCGCGCGCTGCACGTCGCGCAGCAGGGAGCCGGAGATGAAGGGCAGGTCGACCGCGAGGATCAGCGCGTGCGACGTGTCGACGGCCTCCAGCGCCGTCAGCACGCCCCCCAGAGGGCCTGCGCCCGGGTATTGGTCGGGCACCGACGTCGCGCCGGCCACCGGGCCACCGCCGACGACCAGGCACGAGGTGGAGATCGGGGCCAGCGCATCGACGGCCCGTTGCAGCAGCGTGCGGCCCCCCAGCGGCAACCGGGTCTTGTCCACGCCGCCGAACCGCTGGCTGCGCCCGCCGGCCAGCACCACGCCGGTCCAGCTCACCGCCGGACCGTCCGGACGCCTCTGCACCGCGAAAACGTTACCAGAAAATGAGTGAGGCGAGAATCGACCGGCTGCTCGCGGCGGCGCTGCACCAGGCCATCGCGGACCTCCTGCCGATGCGGCTGGAGTTCTACGAGAGCTATCTGCGGCCGCGCGGCTGGCGCGAGGATGCGGTCAATCTCGCGCCCATCAGTGCCGTGCTCAGCTTCCTGCGGCACGAGGACGGCGACACCCATGACGCCGTCATGGTCCAGGCGGCGGCCTATGCCTCCACCTGGTGGATGGCCGGTCAGCCCTGGCACGTGCGCACCGGCGGCCGGCTGCTGCCCCGGTGGATGCGCCTGCGGCAGGTCGGGACGCTGGCCAAGCGGCACTTCGAAGCCTCGTACCGCGGGACCAAGGTGAAGGTGCACGTCCGCCGCGGCCGGCTCGACCTCGAAATCCGTGGCTCGATTTTCTGCAGCAGTCGCGAGCAGGCCCGCGACGCCCAGTGCCGGTACTATCTCGCGTTCGCCGAAGCCCTGGTGGCGCAGGACGCCTGGCCCCATCGGGGCACCCTCGTCGCCTGTCGGGCGCTCGGCGGCGAGTGCTGCGTGGTCCGCCTCGAGGCCCAGGATCAATGACGATGATGGCGCTGCGCCACCGCTGGCGGGCACTGCTCCTGCTTGCCGTCTTCACCGCGCTCCCGGCGACCGCGCGCGCGCAGGCGGCCGCGGCGGTCCCGACCGTTCTCGTCATGCCGCTGCAGCCCACCGACGACGATCCCCGGGCGCTCTGGCTGGGCGAGGGCATCGCCCTGCTGGTCGGCGATGGCGTGACGGCGCTCGGCCGGCCCGCCATCACGCGGACCGACCGCGTCGCGGCCTTCGATGCGCTCGAACTGCCGGATGACCGCGAGCTCTCGCGGGCGACGCTGCTGCGCGCGGCGCAGGTCATCGGCGTGCGGGACCTGGTCACCGGCACGGTCCACGTCGACGGCGACACGCTGACGGTGTCCGTGCGCGTCGTGCAGGTCGAAGCCGGCCGCGGCCAGCCCGAGATTCGGGAACAGGGCCCGCTGCGCGACGTGTTCGCGATCGCCTCGCGCGTGGCGGCCGCGGTGGCGGGCGTGCCGCCCGGCAGCAGTCCGGGCCCGGGCGATGCCACGCCGTCGCTCGAGGTGTTCGAGGCCTTCGTGAAGGGCCTGGTCGCCGAGACCCCGTCGACCCAGCTGAAGTTCCTCGAGCAGGCGGTCAAGGCGGCCCCGCAGTACGCACGGGCGCACCTCGCCATCTGGGAGGTCTGCACGCAGGAAGAGCAGCACGCGCGGGCGCTCGCCGCGGCCCAGGCCGTTCCGGCCTCGTCGCGGTTCAGCCGTCGCGCACGCTTTGCCGCCGGCCTGTCCCTCATCCACCTGCAGCGATGGGACGACGCGTTCAGCGCCTACAAGGCCCTGCTCGACGAGTCGCCCTCGGCGGCGATCTACAACAACCTCGGCGTCATCCAGGCCCGTCGGGGCAGCGTGACGGCCCAGACCGGCAAGCCGGCGTGGTACTTCACGCGGGCCTCCGAGGCCGTGCCCGACTCGCCCGACTACTTCTTCAATCTCGGCTACGCCTACTGGCTCGACAAGGACACGCCCGCGGCCATCTACTGGCTGCGGGAGGTGGTCCGCCGCCGCCCGGCTGACGGCGAGGCGCACTTCGTGCTCGCGGCCGCCCTGCAGGCCGCCGGGAACGCGGTCGAGGGGATGCGCGAGCGCGACCTCGCCCGCCAGCTGTCCTCCCGCTTCGACGAGTGGGACACGCGCCCGCGCGACGAAGGGATCGGCGGAGTGCCACGCGGCCTCGAGCGGGCCAGCGACGCCGAAACCAGCCCCGTGCGCGTCGATTCGGCGCTGGTCAGCACGACCCAGCAGGACCACCTGCAACTGGCGCGTTTCCACTTCGACCGCGGCCAGCGGCTGGCCGAGCAACTCCAGGATCGCGAGGCGACGTCGGAGTTCCGCAAGTCCCTGTATCTCTCGCCGTACGACGCCCAGACCCACCTCGCGCTCGGGCGGGTGCTGGTGCGGGCGGGGCGGCTGCGCGACGCCATCGAGTCGCTGAAGATTTCCCTCTGGAGCGCCGAGAGCCTCGACGCGCGCCTCCTGCTGGCCGAGGCGTACCTCGCCACGGGGGAGACCGCCGACGCGCGCGTGCACGCCGAACGGGCGGTCCAGATCGCGCCCGAGTCGGTCGAGGGCAAGGCACTGCTCGAACGCATCCGCGCCACCCCGGCCAGGACGCCCTGAGCGAAGTGGTACACTCCCGGTCTGTCCAGCAGGTCGAGCGCCGGGGCAAACTGCGCTCGCCATCTGGTCGTCCCTGGTTTCCGTCCAGCAGACGCCTCGACCCCGGCTTCCCAGCCCACGGGTTCGCGTCCTGGGTGCACGCATGGCCCACGAGATTCACGACGACGGCTTTCACGAGATTCAGCTGAGCGGCAAGCAGCTGGTCTTCCTGTTCATGGCGACGACCGTCGTCTCCATCGTCATCTTCCTGTGCGGCGTCCTCGTCGGCCGTGGCGTCCAGAACGCCCGCGGCAGCGTCGCCGAGGCCGTCGGTCTCGACGCGTCGGCCTCGACCGGAGGCGGTGAGGCTGACTCGGCGTCGCTGCCGACGACCGGCGAGCCGACGTCGGTGGTCGGGCTGAGTTACCCGGAGAACCTGACTGCGAAGGACGGGGAGCCACCTCGGGTGGAGGCGGGTGCGGCGGCCGAGATCGCGCCGCCTGTCACCGCGCCGCCCGCCCCGCCTGCCGCGGTCGAGGTGAAGACGCCACCCGCGCCAACGCCCGCCCCGACGGAGGCCCCGAAGGCCGTCGCACCACCGAAGGACGTCGCGTCACCGGCGCCGGCACCCGCGCCGGCTGGCGACGGGGGCTTCACCGTCCAGGTGACGGCCCTCAAGAACAAGCCTGAGGCCGATGCGATTGCCCAGCGCCTCCAGACGCGTGGCTACAAGGCCTACGTGCTGGCCCCGACCGGTGGGGGACAGGTCATCTACAAGGTGCGGGTCGGCATGAACATGCAGCGGCCCGAAGCCGACAAGGTCATGCGGCGCCTGCAGAGCGAAGAGAAGTTCAAGCCCTGGATTACGCGCTAGCCGTCCTGTCCGGGCTGCTGTTCGCGCTGAGCCTGCCCAAGCCGGCGCTCGCGCCCCTCGGGTGGGTGGCGCTGGCGCCGTTGTGCGTGGCGGTGGCCCGGGGCGCCGCACGCCCCGCCCCGCGTGGCCCCCGTCCGTTCCTGCTCGGGTTGGTGACGGGCCTGGTCGCCTTCGCCGGCACCGTCTCCTGGACGTCCGACGTCCTCGCCATCTTCGGGGGGCTGAACGCCGCGCTCGCGTGGGCGCTCGCCGCCCTGCTCATCGCCTACCTGGCGGTGTACCCGGCCCTCTTCAGCCTGACACTCACGACGGCCGTGGCGCGGGCCGGCACGCCGGCGCTGGCGCTGGCGCCGATCCTGTGGGTCGGCACCGAGTGGCTCCGCGGCACGCTCTTCACCGGGTTTCCGTGGGTGCTGCTCGGGTACAGCCAGTCCGACGTCGTGGCACCGCTGCAGGTCGCGAGCCTGGTCGGCATCTACGGGCTGTCTGGTCTGGTGGCGTGTCCCTCGGCGGCGCTCGCCCTGCTGCTCGTGCCCGCGCCGGGACGACGGCGCGCGCGTCTCGGCGCGGCGGTCGTGCTGCTGGCGCTACCCGCGGCGGGGGCGGTGTGGGGCGCAGCGCGCGTCAGTCGGCAGGCGCTGCTCGACGGACCCGTGGCGCGGGTCGCGCTGGTGCAGGGCAACGTGCCGCAGGGACAGAAATGGGATCCGGCGTACCGCGGCGAGATCCTGTCGCGGTACCTGTCGCTGACGCAGCGCGTCGCGACCCAGGACGTCGACCTCGTCGTCTGGCCCGAGTCGTCGACCCCGTTCGTGTTCGGTCGCGATGGCATCGAGACCGAGGTCATGCGGGCGGGGATCGTCGAGGCGCGTGTGCCCGTGGTCTTCGGCAGCGACGAGGTCCTCGGGCCGACCGAGTTCTACAACTCGGCGTTCGTGATGGATGCGACGGGCGAGATTCGCGGCTCGTACCGCAAGATGCAACTCGTCCCGTTCGGCGAGTACATCCCGGTGCGGTGGCTGCTGTTCTTCGCCTCGCCGCTGGTCGAGGGTTTCTCGGACTTCAGCGCGGGGCAGACGCTGACGTTGCTGCCGGTCGCCGGGCACCGACTGTCGGTGGCGGTCTGCTATGAAGCCGTGTTCCCCGGGTTGTCGCGCCAGGCCGTGCAGCAGGGGAGCCAGCTCCTCGCCACGATCACCAACGACGCCTGGTACGGCACCTCGGCAGCGCCCTACCAGCACTTCCAGCAGGCCAGGGTGCGGGCGGTGGAGACCGGCCGCTACCTGGTACGGGCCGCCAACACGGGCATCAGTGGCGTGGTCGACCCCTACGGCCGCGTCGTCGTCCAGTCGCCGCTGTTCGAGACGGGCACGTGGATCGGCGAAATCCGGTGGCTCGATGGCCTCACGCCATACGTGCGTCTTGGCGATGCCGTGGCGTGGGCCTGTATGCTCGTGGTCGGGACGTTGCTCGTGCTGCCTCTCCGGGAGAGCGTCGGCCGGCGGGGCAGGACAGGGCCGTGAACTTGTCATGCCGGAATGCCGCCATGCCGCAATGCGGGGATGACGCGGTTCGCTCTCGACCTCAGCCCTTTTGACTTCGACCTTTGTTCTTCGCTCTTCGATCTTCGATCTTCAGCATTTCGGCATTCCAGCATTTCAGCATTTCGTTCGGAGGACAGCGAGGTCGGGTATCACCGAGCTGTCCGGAGGAGTTGTCACCGTGGCGTTCGTGAAGGATGAGGCCTACAAGCGATTCGAGGACCTGCAGCGCCGTGCTGTCGAACTCGGGAGGTATCTTTGACGCGGCCAGACCCGAACAGGAACTCGCTCGACTCGAGGCGCAGGCCAGCGCGCCGGACTTCTGGAACAACCAGGCCGAGGCCCAGAAGGTCCTCCAGCGACGTCGTCGCCTGGACGAAGACGTCACGCTGCTGAAGTCGCTGCGGCAGCGCACCGACGATCTCGTCGTCCTGCGCGAATGGATTGACGGGGGCGAGGACGTCGGCGACGACCTCCTGCGCGGCCTCGACGACCTGGAGCGTGAAGTCGAAGCCGGCGAGATCAAGAAGATGCTCGGCGGCGAGCACGACGCCAAGAATGCCATCATCACCGTCCATCCGGGCGCCGGTGGCACCGAGTCGCAGGACTGGGCCGAGATGATCCTGCGCATGTACCTGCGCTGGGCCGAGCGCCGCGGCTTCAAGCGCGAGTTGCTCGAGGCGCAGCCCGGTGACGAAGCCGGCATCAAGAGCGCCACGCTCACCGTCTCCGGTGAGTTCGCCTACGGCCTGCTCGCGGCCGAAGCCGGCGTGCATCGACTGGTGCGCATCTCGCCGTTCGATCAGGCGGCGCGGCGTCACACGTCGTTTGCGTCCCTCTACGTGTGGCCCGAGCTGCCAGACGATGTGGACATCACGATCGACGAGAAGGACCTGCGCATCGACACCTACCGGTCGAGCGGCGCCGGCGGTCAGCACGTCAACGTGACCGACTCCGCCGTCCGCATCACGCACCTGCCGACCAACATCGTCGTGTCGTGCCAGAACGAGCGGTCCCAGCACAAGAACAAGGACGTGGCGATGAAGGTGCTGCGTTCGCGTCTCTACGATCTGAAGCTGAAGGAACAGCAGGCCGAGCTCGATCGGCTCGGGGGCGAGAAGCAGGCCATCGCCTTCGGCAGCCAGATCCGCAGCTACGTGCTGCATCCCTACCAGATGGCGAAGGACCACCGCACGAAGTATCAGGAGGGCGATGTCACGCGCGTGCTCGACGGCGACATCGACAACTTCATCAAGACCTACCTGATGGCCAAGTCGTCAGGCACGCTGGGGGCGGCCACGGCCGACGACGAGTAATTCAGGTCGCTGCCGCGACATTCAGCATTCAGAATGATGCGAGCGGCCCCCGCCGCCAGGCTGCCGCAGGTCCGCAACGGATCGCGGCGGTGCCGTGGGCCGCGCCCCCGAGCCGCTTCACGGCCGGAGGTTGACCTCTACCCACGCTGATCCCGGAAGATGCTGCATTCTGAACGGTGAAGGTCGCTGAAGAGACCTCAATTGTTCAGCGTATCTCCGCCCCCGGCTCCGTCCCGGCGATGAAGGCGTCCTGCTGTCCGGTGTCGTCGGTGGTGAAGACGATGTTGCCGGGCGCCGGGAATTCGGGGACGCCCTTGCCGGCCTTGCGCTGGCGATCGATCCAGTGCTGCATCACGTCGATCCAGATCGGGAGGGCGGCGACCGAGCCGCTCTGCCCCTGGCCAATCGGACGCTTGGTGTCGAAGCCGACCCAGACGCCGATGGTGATGTCCGGGTCGAAGCCGATGAACCACGCGTCGGTGAAGTCGTCGGTCGTGCCGGTCTTGCCGCCGAGAGGCCACTGCAGCGCGGCCGCGCGGGCCGCGGTGCCGTGCTGGACCACGCCACGCAGCAGCGTGGTCATGACGAAGGCGGTGTCGGCGCGGATGGCCTCGGTCGGCACCGGCCGATTCTCTTCGAGCGCATTGCCCTCGCGATCGGTGACCCGAAGGATCTGGTACGGCGTCATGCGCACGCCCTGGTTCGGGAACAGCGAGAACGCGCTGGTGATCTCCATCAGCGTCGCCTCGCCGGCGCCGAGTGCGCTCGACAGATACGGCGGGATGGTCGAGGTGAAGCCGAGCTTCTCCGCGTACTGGATCACCTGCTTCGGCCCCAGCGCGTTCATCAGTCGCACCGTCGGCACGTTGCGCGACTGCTCGAGCGACCGACGCAGCGAAATCGGTCCCTGGAACTGCCGGTCGTAGTTGAGGGGGGCGTAGGGTGGCGAGCCGGCACCGCCCGGGAACGAGACGGGCGCGTCCAGCAGCGTGCTCGCGGGCGTGTACCCGCGATCGATGGCGGCCGTGTAGACCACCAGCTTGAAGGTCGAGCCGAGCTGCCGCGAGGCCTGGACGGCGCGATTGAACTTGCTGCGGTCGAAGTCGAAGCCGCCGACCATCGTCAGGATGCGTCCGGTGCGATTGTCGAGGGCCACGATGCCCCCCTGCAGCTCCGGTTCCTGATCGAGACGGGCGACCGCGGTGTGCGCCGACTCCTCGAGCTGTTCGATCAGCACCTGCACGAGGTCGCCGCGCGAGACCAGCGCCGTGGCCGTGGTCTTGCCCGTCCAGTCGAAGCCGGCCTTCGGGATGCGGACGTCGAGCCGACCGGCCCGCGCCTGAATCTCGGTCGTCGTGGTGCCGGTGACGACCGCCGGCACGACGTCGCCGACGACCATCGGTCCCTGCCAGCGCGGATGCCGGTAGGCGTCGAGATCGGCGCCAGCATCGAGCAGGTTGGTGGGCTTGCGGAAGCCGCGGCGCTGGTCGAGCCGCCGCAGGCCCGCCTGCAGGGCGCGCGTGGCGGCGATCTGCAACGGCAGGTCGAGGCTGGTCTGCACCGACAGCCCGTTCTCGTACAGCTGCTTGGCGCCGAAGCTGGCCTCGAGCTGCTGCCGCACTTCTTCGACGAAGTACGGCGCCGGGGAATAGGGCTGCGTCGGCAGGCCGGCCGTCTTCACCGGACTCGCCTTGGCGGTCGTGGCCTGCGCCTCGGTGATGAACGCTTCCTCGGCCATGCGCTGCAGCGCGTAGTTGCGCCGCCGCATGGCGGCCTCGGGGTTGATGTACGGACTCTGGCGGACGTTGCCCTGGATGATGCCCGCGATGAGCGCCGCCTCTTCCAGGGCGAGGGCCTTGGCGGACTTGCCGAAGTACAACCGCGACGCCGCTTCGACCCCGTAGGCCCCGTGCCCGAAGTAGATCGTGTTGCAGTACATCGTCAGGATTTCACGCTTGGTGTAGCGCTTCTCGATCTGGATGGCGAGGATCGCCTCCTTGATCTTCCGCTCCCAGGTCTTCTCGAACGTCAGGAAGAGGTTGCGGGCGAGCTGCTGCGTGATGGTGCTGGCGCCGCCGGCCTTGCGGCGCTCGAGGATGTCCTTGACGAGGGTGGCGAGGATCCGGGGCACGCTGAGGCCGACGTGCTTGTCGAAGTCCTTGTCCTCGGCGGCGATGATGGCGTTGCGGAGCAGCGGCGAGATCTCGTCGTAGGTCACGACGGTGCGGCGCTGGGTGGCGAATTCCCCGACGACCTCACCGTTGCTGGCGTGGATGCGGGTGATGGTGCTCGGGGCGTAGTCGTCCAGCGCGGAGATCTGCGGCAGGTCGCCCGCGAAGGCGAAGAGCACGCCACTCACGGCGCCGAGCACGATCGTCAGCAGGAAGAGCAGGAAGACCGTCGCCTGGCGTGCGACGCGAACGACGTAGGTGGCCACGACGCGATCCTACGATCAAGTGGCGGGAGACGAGGCGCCGCCTGCCTCGTCTCCCGGCAGCCGCCTCAGGGGCGCGGCACGGCCTTCCGCCCGGTCGAGGTGCCCGTGCTGCGGCCCGTGGCGGCGTCGGGCGGAGACGTGCGGTCGCGCGCCGGTGGCGCCGGCTCGGCCGCCG
>NZ_JALHPM010000118.1:0-21800 GCF_022842525.1 Luteitalea sp. | reverse complement strand
GGCCGTCATCGTCAGAACGGCGATGGTGACGGCCGGCTCGGAGAGCCGGCCCTACCCGGCCTAACCAGTCCGGCCGAACCTAGAACAGGAACTTCACGCCGAGCTCGGCGCGACGCATCGTGTCGGCCGAGGCGATGACCCCGAAGTTGGCGGCGCCGAACGTCGTGGTCGGTGCGCCCCAGTTGACCTGGTTGAACAGGTTGAAGATCTCGGCGCGCAGCTGGATGCGCGACCGGCCACCGGTCGAGATGTTCTTCATCAGCGAGATGTCGGTGGTGCTGAACTTGCGGCCGCGCAGGTAGTTGCGCGGCGTGTTGCCGAACGTGTAGAGGTCCGGCAGGGCGAAGGCGGCCGGGTCGATGCAGCCCACCAGGCCGAGCCCGTTCGGGTTGGCCTGGCAGTTCAGCTCGACGCCCGGGTTGACGAGCATCGGGCGCTGGGCGCCGATGCCGATGTTGGCGCGATCTGGCTGAATCGTGACGTTGAGCGGGGTGCCGCTCTGGATCGTCGAGATGCCGGCCACCTGCCAGCCACCGAGCACGCCGCGCAGGAGCAGGTTGCTCGAGTCACGGAAGAACGGCATGTCCCACACGTAGCTCACCACCAGCCGGTGCGGCACGTCCCAGTTGGCCGGACCGTAGTCGCTCCAGATGTCGTAGTTGTTGACGATGGCGCCACCGCCGTTGGAGTGCGTCGCCATGTCGCGCGTCTTCGACCACGTGTAGTGGGCGTTGAGCAGGAACCCGTTGGTCATGCGGCGCCGCGCAATCAGGCTGACCGCATCGTAGTTGGCGATGAGGTCGTTCTGGATGGTGCGAATCTGCCGGAACGCCTGGTTCGGACGACGAGCGTCGATGTTGCCCGGCCCCGGCAGCGGCGTGTTGTTGAAGAAGCTGCGATCGAGGTTCTTCGTCCGCGACGCGAGGTACTGGATCTCCACCACCGAGCTACCGAAGATCTCACGCTGCAGGTCCACGCTCCACTGGTTCTTGCGGGCGTTGGGCAGGTTGCGGTTCGGCGTGATCATGTTCGGCGGCCCACCGGGACCGACGACGCCGAAGGGCTGCGCGAACGACAGCGTCGGACTGACCGGGTTGTTGTTGAAGGTGAACTCGGCCGCGATCGGCGGGTTGTTGGTCAGGAACGTGAACGAGTTCATCTGGTTGGGGTTGTAGTAGATGCCCCAGCCGGCGCGCAGGACCGTCTTGTCGCCGAGACGATAGGTCGCGCCGAGACGCGGCCCCCAGTCCTGCGTATTCGGCTCGTGGAACTCGAAGCCGACGGCGGGGAACGACGTCGGGATGATCTGGGTCTGCGTGGCGTCGAGCATCGACGCGAGGCCTTCGTACGTCTGCACCGGCGTGTTGCGCTCGTAGCGGAGGCCGAGGCTGAGGGTCATGTTCCGCGTCGCCTGCCACACGTCGTTGATGAAGAAGCCGTTGCGCCACTGGCCGACGTGCCCCTGCACCTGGTCCACCGGCGTGCCCACCGAGTTGGGCACACCGACCATGAAGTCGGCCACCGAGTAGCCCGTCATCTGGCCGTTGAACGCGAAGGCGCCGCGCGGGCTGTTGGCCGCACGCCGACCCGTGGCCATCTTGCGCAGGTCGAAGCCGGTCCGGATGTTGTGCTTGCCCTTGGTCCACGACAGCACGTTGGACATCTGGAACGTGGTGTCGAACTGATACCAGTTGGTGCCGCCGTTGCCGAGCCCGTTGAACGCCGTGAGGCTGATGGTCGGGATGCCCGGGTTGTCGTAGCGGACGTCACCGTCGAAGCCGGGGATGCCGAGGTCGGCGCCGGCCGACCCGTTGCCGTCGAGCGCGAAGTTGTTCAGCGAGTCGAAGTCGATGCGGTGATAGCCGATGCGGAAGTCGTTGAGCAGCGACGGCGAGAGGGTCTGCTGGTACGACACCAGCGTGTTCTTGTTCAGGCGCGGCTGGTAGAGGCCGCCGGTCGGGTTGAGGGCCCCGAAGCCATCGAAGGCGTCGACCCAGTTGTAGCGGACGTACACCCGCGAGGCCGCGCCGATGTTCTGGTCGACACGGGCCAGGATCTGGTCGTTGTTGCTCTCGTTGAGCACCGGGCCCTGGAAGTTGTTGGCCGTCCCCGGCAGGTTCGGCACGGGGAAGTACTGCAGCAGGCGCAGCGCCTGCGGCGACAGGTCGGACAGCGGGATCTGGTTGCCGGCGTACGGCACCTTGGTGATCGGGTGCACGATCTGGGTGGCAATCTCGCCGAAGTCCCCGCGCCGCATGCGCTCGGTCGGCATCGAGCCGATTGGACTGGTCGTGCGCTCGGATCGCAGGCCCTCGTAGGCGCCCATGAAGAAGGTGCGGTTGGTGCCGTTGTAGAGCCCGGGGATGATGACCGGCCCGTCGAACTGCGCCCCGAACTGGTTGCTCCGCTTCGGCGGCTCGGGCAGGTTCGGGTTGTCGAAGTAGCCGCGGCTCTCGAGCGAGTCGTCCTGGAAGTACTCGAACAGCGCGCCGTGGAAGGCGTTGGTGCCGGCCTTGGTGACGACGTTGACGTGCACGCCGAGGTACGAGCCGTACTCGGCCGAGGTGCTGCCGGTCTGCACCGCGACCTCCTGCACCGCGTCGGCCATCGGGCGCATGCTCGTCATCGCGAGCAGGTTGGACGTGGCGTTGATGCCGTCCATCGTCAGGCTGTTCTGAATCTCGCGCTGACCGGCGCCGCGGAACGACAGGCCGATGTCGGTGGTATTGCCCCGCAGGACGCCCGGCGTCGTCGCCGCCATCTGCCAGACGTTGCGCCCGCTGGCCGGCAGGTCGGTGACGGCGCGCGCCTCGACGGTCTGCGACACGGCGGCCCGGTCCGTCTGGATGGTCGTGTTCGACGCCTCGACCGTCACGGTCTCGGAGAGGTCGCCGACGCTGAGGACCGCGTCCTGCCGCACCACCTGGTTGCCGCCGACGTTGATGTTGGTCGCCTTGAAGGTCTGGAAGCCCTGCAGGGTGACGGTGATTTCGTAGCGGCCCAGCGGCACGGCGTTGAACTGGTAGACCCCCGCCTCGTTGGTGATGCCGGTGAGGGTCGCCTGGGTGCCGAGGTTGACGGCCGTGACGGTGGCGCCAGGCAGCACACCGCCGCCCGAGTCGGTCACGGTCCCCACGAGTCCGGTTTGTGACGCGAGCTGGGCGAATGCGGGTGCGGACAACAGAAGGGCAAGGACTGCAGTAGACAGGACTCGCAACACGCGGGCATCCTCCTCACGTCATGGACGCGGGCAGCACAAGCGACCTGCCCGCCTTGTGAAACGGCGCCCTGACATCAGGAGCGCGTTTCGATTCACTGAGGCGCACACCGTAATCGAAATCCTGCGCGTTGTCCATGCGGTCGAGCCAGGTCGCTTGCCGTCGGGACGGGTGGCGGCTATTCTCCGGGCGTGCCGGACCGTGATCGGCACCGCTCGCAACGTGTGCCCGCTTCCAGGAGACGCCCCGTGTCAGCAACGCAGACCGCCCCCTCGCGCCGTTCCGCCTTCCGCACGCTCTTTGCCACCATCGGCGCCAGCGCCCTCGGCGTCTTCGGCGGCAAGGCCCACGCCGCCACGACCGACGCGACGGGCATCGTGACCATCCCCGACGAGAGCCAGGCCCCGGCGGCCCAGAAGCAGGTGCCGCTCTTCTCGTCGGCCAAGGTGCACGGCGGCCTGGTGTTCATCGCCGGCAAGGGCTACCACGAGGCCGGCGACATCAAGGTGCACACCAAGTCCGTGCTCGACCAGCTCGAGGCCGAGCTCACCAAGGCGGGGTCGTCGATGGAGAAGGTGCTGAAGGTGAACGTGTACCTGCACGACCTCGAGGACTACAACGGCATGAACGAGGTCTTCCGCGGCCGCTTCGGCCCGAATCCGCCCGTCCGCACCACCATCGCCTGCTACGGCGGTGTGCCCGGCAAGTCGCTGGTCGAGATCGACTGCATCGCGGCGCTATAAACCAGGGAGAGGACGGAGGACCGAGGACGGAGGAAAAAGGTAGGACGGAGGGGCGAGAGGACGAAAGTTCGAAGAAGGGTGAAGTGTCGCACCTCGAACCTCTGACCTCCGACCTACCTCCGTCCTCGTTCCTCGGTCCTCCGTCCTCGTTCCTCGGTCCTCCGTCCTCGTGCCTCCGTCCTTGCCGGGGTCGCCCGCCTACGCTTTCGCGGTGAGGACTTCCCTGAGGCGGCGGGCGACAATCTTCTCGTCGCCTGGTTCCATCATCCAGACCCCGATCATCAGCTCCTCGCCCGGGCGCACGCCGATCGACGGTGTGCCTTCGCGGAGGCGCTTCGAGATCTCGGGGCCGGTGATGCCGGTCACCGCCGTGTCCAGGGTGATGGCGACGTGCGGGACGTGGTTGGCGACTTCAGGCACGGTGATGCTGGCCTTGACGCCCGGGATGCCCGCCAGGCTCTTGAGGACGATGTCAGCGCGGCGTTCGTACTCGCGCTCCATCGCCGCATGATCGAGCTTCACGAAACGCTCGACCGCCGCCAGCATCCCCAGCATCTCTTCCTTGTTGACCTTCATGCCCCGGCCGATGGCATTGCCGTTGGGCGCCGCGTTGGCGCGGGCGGCGGCGATGAGGTCCTTGCGCCCGAGCAGCAGTCCGGCGCTCTGCGGACCGCGAATGCCCTTGCCGCCGGAGAACACCACGAGGTCGAAGCCCATCGCGGTGTACTTCCAGAGGTTCTCCACCGGGGGGACGTCGGCCGCGCAGTCGTTCATCGTGACCACGCCGTGCTTCTTGCCGAGGGCCACGAACTCGGTGTCGCGAATCTGCCCGACCGAGTTGTTGTTGTTGTAGAACAGCATCATCGCCGTCTGCGGGCCGATGGCGGCCTCGAGCTGCGCCGCGGTCTCGACTTCGACGATCTTCACGCCGCAGTTGCGGATGGCGTGGTCGTAGCCGAAGCGGTGCGACGTCTGCATGATGACTTCGGTCTTCATGCCGATCAGGTTCGGCAGGTCGACGATCTTCTTCGGATCGCCGGCCGTCAGCACGCCCGCGGTGCCGAGCGTCATGGCCGACGCCGCCCCGGACGACACCATCGCCGCCTCTGCCTTCACGAGCGACGCGATGCGCTCCCCCACCCGGTCGTGCAGCTCGTTGAGCGGGACGTAGTGCTTCGACGCGTAGTTGATGGCATCCATGACCTCAGGCGGCATCAGCGAGGCCGTCATGTCGGTGTAGGTGCCCGCGGCGTTGATGAACGGCCGCACCCCCAGTTCCTTGAAGAAGTCGCGGCGGACCGGAGTGGCCGCACCGGCAGACGCCGCCGTGGCCGCGGTGCCACCGAGAAGGCCGCCAACCACTGGCAGCGAGGACAGGCGCTCGAAGAAGGTACGTCGGGTCAACATCGGATCTCCTCAGGATGGGAGGGGCAACTGTATCAGCGTGCGGCGATCAGGCCGACACGAATGCGTTCCTGGCCCTGCGGCTGCACCTGGATCGTGACACGAGCCGGCGGGTCCGTGGGAAACGTCTCGCGGAATACCGTGTTCATCGCCGCCATGTCGGCCAGGTCCGAGAGATACACGACCACCGACACGGTGTCGCGCAGCGTGAGTCCCCCGTCCTGCAGCGTGCCCCGCAGGGTCGCGAACACGGCGCGCGCCTGAGCCTCGATGCCGGCGCCGGCCTCCGGCGCGCTCTCCGCACTCACATAAAGCGTCGTCCCCGCCGCGAGGCCGTGCAATCGGCCCCCGGAGCCGATCGGCGCGCGCGCCTGTGCCGGCCGCACGGCGACGAACGTGATCTCGGCGCGAATCGGCCCTGGCAGCCGTGGCACCGCCACGAGGCCGACGGGCGGCACGTCCGCCGCGCCAAAGGACGCCGCGAGCGCCGCCGACAGCGCGTCCGCCTCGGTGACCCGCGTGGCGTACGCCTGCGCGTGCACGACGTCGGTCGCCTGCAACCCCGCCGCCTTCAGCGTCGTGGTGATGTTGGCCACCGTCTGCCGCACCTGCGCCTCGACGGCCTCGCCCACGGCTTTGGTCGCAGGATCCTGGCCGCCCATGCCCGAGACGTACAGCGTGTCACCAGCCCAGACGGCCGGCGAATACGGCCCGAGCGGCGCCGGCAACGCCCCAGCGGGCGGACGCACCACCGAAATCGCCGCCAGATCGGCGTAGCCGATACAGCCGATCTCGACACCGGCGCCGGCCGGCAGGCCCGCCGCCTGCACGGTGGTCCGGGCCGGCACCCGCTCGGTGAAGTGGGCCCCATACGCCGCGTTCATGGCGGCATAGTCGTCCATGTTCGCGAGATACACGTGGCACTTGACGAGGTGCTGATAGCCGAGCCCCGCCGCGGTCAGCACCGCGCCGATGCCGTCCATCGCCTGCTTCGTCTGCGCGGTGAGGTCCGCCGGCGTCGCGCCCGTGCCGGGCAGCCCCAGCTGGCCCGAGATGTACAGCGTCTTGCCGACCATCACGCCAGGCGCGTACGGTCGGTCCGCCGGCCCGCCAGCGGGACGAATCACCCGTCGCGTCGACGCGGCCGGCTGGGCCCCCGCCAGGGTGGCGCACAGCAACGTGAGCGCGAGACCACTCCCCCAGACGCGCCGGCTCACGGCTGCGTCCGTCGGGCTGGACGCGCCGCGCCCTGCGGCGTCACCGGCATCGACTGCCAGTCCGTGGCCGCCCGCCCGTTCAGGTCCCATACGACCTGGCCGGCCCGCAGCGTCAGCTCGCATTCGAGCTTCTGCGTGCCCATCATCCGGCCACCGGCCGAGTCGATGAAGCCGAAGTCGCCCTTGCGCAGGGCGAGCACGGCGACATCGGCCTCGGTGCCCACCCCGAGGTGCCCGAGGTCGTCGCGCTGGATGACCGACGCTGCCTTCGCCGTGTTGGCGCGAATGACATCGGTGAGCGGCATGCCGAGCACCAGCATCTTGGACATCGTGTTCAGGATGTCCTTCATGCCGGCGTTCATGCTGCCCGTGTGCAGGTCGGTGCTGATGACGTCGGGGAAGAAGCCCTGCTTCGTGGCCGGCACGGCCTGCCGCCACAGGAAGCTGCCGCCGCCGTGGCCGACGTCGAACAGCACGCCGCGCTTGCGCGCCGCCAGCACATACGGCTCCACCTGTCCCTGCGTGTTGACGATCGGCAGGCGCCCGTTGACGTGCGCATACATGTGCGTCAGCAGGTCGCCCGGGCGGAGGTGCGTGTTCAGGAGGGCATCGAGCGACAGCGGCGGCGTGTTGCCGCCGAAATCGATCATCACGGGCACCTTGGCCTCGGTGCCGGCCTCCACCGCGCGCGTGACGGGATCCCACTCGGGTCCGTTGTAGTGCGCCACCTTGATGCCGACGATGACGCCGGGGTGCTGGCGAATGCGCATCGCGGTCAGCCTGGCGTCCATGTCGGCGAGGTTCTGTTCGGCTGGTCCCCCGCGCATGCCGGCGCCGACGATGTTGAGGAACGACAGGACGCGGGTCTTCGACGTGTCGATGATCTGGGCCTTGAACTGCGGGAAGCTGCGCCACCCGGCGCCCCCCACGTCCACGAGCGTCGTCTGGCCGCTGCGGAACGAGTGGCTGTCCGGCGGCACGGCGACGAGGCCGTTGCTCAGGTACGCGTCCGGTTCGGTGCCGTGGAAGACGTGCGCATGGAGGTCGATCAGGCCCGGCACCACGTAGAGCCCACTGGCGTCGACCACCTTGCGCGCTTTCGCGGCATCGATCGAGGCGGCGACCTCGGCAATCTTGCCGTCGGCGATGGCCACGTCCATCACGCCGTCGCGCCCGTGCTTCGGGTCGATGACGTGCCCCCCCTTGATCACGAGGCTGTAGGGCTGGGCCGCGGCCGGGCTGGCCGCGCTCGCGACGACGGCCGCGAGCAATCCGAACAACAGGGTGCGCAGACGACTGGACAACGGGGACGCTCCTGACGGTCGAGGGCACGCCGGCGCCTGCTTGCAGCAGGGCCCGCGCCACGACATCCCAGGTGCGGCACCGCACGCGGGCCGTGGTCAGACCGATGGCCGCGTGTTATAGCACATGGCGCCAGGAGGCCCGTTCATGTCCAGTCGTCCGATTGCCCTCGTCGTCCTTGCGGCGCTCGCCGCCGTTGCCGCCCCCGTCCTCACCGCTCCCACGTCGCCCGAGGCGCCACCGGCCCGCCAGGCCGCCCAGGCCCCCGCCGCCGTGCCGGCCGCGCCCTCCCTCTCGCCGGAGGCCGTCATCGCGGCGCTGCGCAAGCCCGAGAACAGCACCGGCAACATCGCCGACGCGGTGGAAGCCGCCACCGGGTCCCGGGGCTGGATGTCGTCGGACATGAAACCGATCAGCGCCGGCAAGATCGTCGGCCGCGCCTGGACGGCGGTGATGCGCCCGGTGCTCAAGAGCGACACCCGTGAGTACCCGAACTACCTGTTGCAGGTGCTCGACGAGGCCCCGGCGGGCAGTGTGCTGGTGTACGTGATGCAGGACGGCCTGGAGATCGCCGCCATGGGGAACCTGATGGCGACGACCGCGAAGGCGCGGGGGCTCGAGGGGACGGTCATCGACGGCGCGGTCCGCGACGTGACGGAGTTGCGGGCCATCGGCCACCAGGTGTTCTCACGGCGCGTGAGCCCGGCCACCTCGGTGGGTCGCATGGTCAGCGTGGCGAAGCAGACGCCCGTCCGCTGTGCCGACGTGATGGTCACCCCGGGCGACTACATCGTCGGCGACGCGGACGGCGTCGTGGTGGTGCCGCAGGGCGCCGCCGCCGATCAGGTGGTCGCCCTGCTGAAGGACTACGATGCGCGCGAGTCGAAGATGGTGCCGATCATCCAGCGCGAGAAGTCGATGCTGAAGGCGCTGGAGATCTACGGGCGCTATTGAGCGATCCGCCGGGACGTTCGCTGACCGTCGACCTGAAGGTCGACGGCTACAGTCGCCACCCGTAGGCGTCGAGCTTCAGCTCGACGCGTTCGACGTACGCGCCAGGTGCGCGGCGCGCGGGAAGAGGATGTGGTTCTCGAGATGGACGTGCATGTGCATGTCGGTCTCGAGCTGCGCCAGGCCGTAGTAGAGGCCGCGGAATGTCGGACACGCCCACTCGGGAGGCGCGTAGCCATTGGTCAGCTGCCGCATCGTCGCCAGAGCGGCGCCGGCCGCTTCGTGGTCGGCCTCCATCACCGCGATGGGTGCATCGATCCAGGCGGCCGGCTCGGGCACCGGCACCGGACGGCCAGCCTCGAGCGCGATGATGAACGGGAACAGCACCTGGTCCTCGCGCAGCATGTGGTCGAGCAGTTCCCCCTGCAGGCCGGCGAACGTGCGCCCAAGGGGCAGGAGCACGTCGGGCAGGTGATCGCCGTGACGACTGATCACCTTCTCGACCATGGCCTCGAGCCTGGGCAGTTCCTCGCGCAAGGGCTCGTGATAGCGACGCTGGATGTGGCTGATCAGCGCCGTCAGCGTGGCATCGGCCCATGTCGGCCCGATGTCGGCAGGTGTGATGGCGGCCACCAGTTCGGTCACGACCGCGTCGGCATCCAGGCCGAGGTCGGCGCAGGCACGGGCCAGCGGGATGCGGCCACCACAGCAGAAGTCGATCTGGTGCCGCTGGAAGATGCGAATGGTGGCAGGCGCCTGGGTGGCGATGTCGGCGACGGTGGCATCAGAGGTGATGTTCATGACCCGAGCGTAGCGAGGGACGCCCCGCGCGTCGTTGCGCCAGCGCAAGGCCACCGCACCTGCGTACAATGCCGCGCATGCCCGTGCCCCCGCCACTGCAGAGGTCCCGCATCTTCGATGGCCTCACGGATGCCGAACGCGAGCAGTGGCTGGGACGCGCGACGCGCGTGACGCTGAAGCGGGGCGAGACGCTGGCACGGCAGGGCGAGCCGGCGCGCCACTTCTACCTCGTCGAGACGGGCTTCCTGAAGGTGCTGCAGTTGACCGTCGAGGGCACCGAACTCATCGTCCGCTTCGTTGGCGCCGGGGAACCGTTCGGCGGCGTCGTCGCGCTCGGCAACGCGCCCTATCCCGTCACGGCGACGGCGACGCAACCGTCGGTGATGCGGGCCTGGACCCGAGAGTCACTGGCGACCCTGCTGGCCGCGACCCCGCAGGTGAGCGTCAACATCATGCGGGAGATGGCGGCACACATGACCGACGCGCTGACGCGCGTGCGCGAGCTGACCACGGCACGAGTGGGACCGCGCCTCGCGCAGACGCTGCTGCGGCTGGCGCGCCAATGCGGCGAACGTCACCCCGAGGGCGTCCTGATCTCGCAACCCCTCACCCGCCAGGAGTTCGCCGACCTGACGGGCACGACGCTCTACACCGTGAGCCGCACGCTGACGAAGTGGGAGACGATGGGCCTGCTCCAGACGCGCCAGCGCCTCGTCCTGCTGCGATCACTGCCCCGCCTCGAGGAGATCGCCGGGTCGGACGAAGACTAGGCCGGCGACCTTGCCCCGCGCGCGATGCGCGCCATGTGCCAGGCCTGGACGACCGACGACGCCAGCAACAACCCCGCCGCGGTGGCAATCGTCGCGGGCGACTGACCGATCAGGCCGCCGGTGAGCAGCGGCACGGCCACCGCCCACGTCAGGAAGATGGTCAGCGTGGCGCGACCATCGGCGAGTCGATGCGCCGAGCGCGCCGGTGGCGTCCCCTCCAGGCGTGCCAGCTCGCGATACCACGCATGCATCGGCAACAGCCGTCCCTGGATGCCCACCACCATCTGCGCCACGAAGCCGAGGATCCCGGTCACGCCGTACGCCCACACCAGCGCCGGCGACGACGCCGCGAGGACGATCCACAGTCCGAGGGCCACGGCGATCACCAGGTACAGCATGGCCGCGTGCGTCTGCCACGTGGACCAGTCGCGTCCGTGCAGGTCTTTCGGGCGAGGGCGCCGATCGCCGAGAATGCCTCGGACCTGGCGCAGGAAGGCGACAAAGGCGGCGACGACGACCAGCGCCCAGGGCGCGACCGTCTGCGCGGTCAACAGTGCCCAGGCGATGCCGAGCGTACCGATCTCCAGCAGCACCGCACTCCATGCCAGCGCGCGGCCCGTGGGCATCGCGGCCGGCAGGAACATGGGTACGAGCCGATACGAGACGCCGACCACCATCATCACGCCCCAGCCGAGCACGGCAAGGTGGGCGTGGGCGGCGGCCGCGGCGAGCGGCGACCATGTCGCGACGCCCCATCCCCTGCCGAGAGCCATGAGGAGCCCGGCGCTGCCAGCCAGCAGCACGTTGGCGAACGCCAGCGCAATGTGCAACGAGACGCCGAACGGCATCCGGGCCGCTCGCAGGCCGCGGATCGCCCGCACGGCGACGATCGCGACGGCCGCCAGGACGGCAAGCGAGGCGACGCCCACCACCGCGTACGCTGCCCACCAGAACCCGAGGACCATGCCCACCGTGCCACTCCAGAACGACACGCAGGCGAGTGCATCGGCACGACGCGCGGCGAACGGCATGCCGAAGGCCAGCGGCGCCACGATGTAGAAGGCGCCGAGGATCGACGCCGAGATCCAGCCGAGGGTCACGAGGTGGACGACCGCGATCATCCGCGGGTGGTAGTGGAACGCGCCGGGCAGGTCCGGGTCGACGAGCAGCAGGCCCGCGGCCAGCGCCAGCGCAACGTGGGCGCCCGCGAAGTACACGAGCGGCAGCGTGGCGTCTGGCAGCAGCGCGGCGCGTCCCGGGCTGATCGACACGTCAGCCGTCCACGCGGCGTGTCGCCCCGACCAGGCCGAGACCGAACCCCGCAGCCATCCACGCGGTGAGCATCAGGGTGAGCCAGAGGCCACCGTGCTCGAGCCACCAGCCGACGAGGCTCCCGGTGCCGATGCCCGCGGGCGCCGTGCGCTCGAGCCCGAACAGCACCGTCACGCGCAGCGCATCGAGCGGATTGAGCATCAGGGGCAGCACCCATGCGGTCGGGTACTGCTGGACCCAAGGGGCCCCCGACAGCGCCAGCAGCACCAGGTCGGTGCCGAACAGCAGGCCGAACCACACCCCCAGCGCCAGCAGCAGCCCACGCACGTGGTCGCGCACCCAGAACCCGATGGCCAGGCCGACGAGCGCGATAGCGAGACAGACACCGCCCGCCGCCGCGGCGACGTACACCAGCGTCCCTGACACCCCCCCGGTGAGCGCAGTGGGCGCCACGAGCAGCAACGACGCGGGACACAGCAGCGCAGCCAACGCCATCACCTTGCCCGAGAGCCAGGCCCCGCGGGCCATCGGCTGTGTGAAGAGCAGCGGGAACTCGTCGGCGTCGCCGTGCGCCGCACTGAGACCAAGCAGCAGCGAGGACAGCGACAGGCAGTAGAGCACGCCCTGCAGCACCCATGCAGGCGCGGAGCGCTCGGTCGCATCGGGGGTGAACAGCGGCAGCACGCTGATGACGGTGGCCAGCGCCAGATGCACGTGCAGGAAGCGGTTGAGCCGGTGTTCCGCGACCTCGCGCCAGAAGGTCGCGCGGATGGTGGACAGGTGGGCAGTCATGGCAGTGACCTCGGTCAGACCGCGTGGGTGCGCACGGGCTGCGGCAGCGAGAAGGGAAACGCCTCGCGCAGGCGTGAGGGCGGCAGTTCCCGCGCCACACGCCCGGCCTCGAGCACCAGGCAGCGATCGGCGTGCCCTTCCCACTCGCCCAGCAGATGGGTGGCGACCAGCACCGTGGCGCCTCGACGCGCTGCGGAGTGCAGTTCGGCGTGCAGGAAGCGGCGCCAGTCCGGGTCGAGGCTCAGGCCGGGTTCGTCCAGCACCAGGACCGGCGCGTGCGGCAGCATCAGCACCGCAAGAGCCAGCCGCTGCCGCGTGCCGCCCGACAGCTGCCCGGTGGCCTGCGCGCGTACGCCGCCGAGGTCCCATCGCTCCTCGAGTTCGGCGACGCGAGTCGCGGGAAGCCCCCGGAGCCGTGCATAGAACTCGAGGATCTCTCCCGCCGTCAGCCGGGCGTGGAACCTGGGCGACTGCGGCAGGAACGACAATCGAGACAACGCTGCGTGCCGCGCGGTGACGAGGTCCGCCTGCTCGATGGCAATCCGTCCGGCGTCCGGCGCCGACAACCCGCAGAGGACCCGCAGCGTCGTCGTCTTGCCGGTACCGTTGGCGCCGACCAGCAGCGTGACCTGGCCGGCGTGGGCTTCGAGGTCGAGCCCGTCGAGCACCCGTTGGCGTGCGTACGATTTGGTGAGTCCGTCGATGGTGATCATGGGCGTGTGGGGTGCACGAGCGGCGCCGGATCCGTGACGCCTGGCAAGCCTGGCAGGGCGATGCGCGCGTGGACGAAGCGCAGCAGCCGCTCGCCCGGACTTCCAGCCAGCAGGCCGATGACGGGGAGGTCGCGGCGAATCTGTCCGAACAGGTCGAGTTCGCGATGCGGCAGGTCGGCCACGCCGTCGCGGTCGAGGTCGACCGTGACGGCCCCGCTCCAGTGATTGCCGCGGCCGTCCACCGACCACACGCTGGTCAGGTTGCCACCGGTCGTCTCGACGGTATGGAGGTTGCCGACGAAGTTGTTCCCGGTGAACTGGTTGCCGTCCGAGCTGTCCGAGGCGTGGATGCCGATGTGGTTGTTGGCGATGGTGTTGCCGACGACGCGATTGCCGTGACCGCTCTCGAAGAACAGCCCGATCGTGTTGCCGACGATGCGGTTCTCCTCCAGCGTGGTGTCATCCACCGTCTGCAGGAGGATGCCGTAGGCCCGATGACTCCGGTTGGCCAGGAACTGGTTGCGTCTCAGCACGAGGTGCTTCGAGTTCATGATGGCCGCGCCGGCGGCGTTGTCGCGAAAGACGTTGCCCTCGAAGCGGTTGTCGTCCGAGTACATGTAGTGCAGGCCGTAGCGCACGCCCTCGATGTCGTTGTCGCGGACCTCGGTCCGGTCGACGAAGGAGAAGTACACGCCGTCACGCGTGTGGCGGATGACGTTGCGCGCCACGACATGGTGCGACGAGTTCCAGATGTGCACCCCGTTGCCGCGCTGGTTCTGGTTCAGGCTGACCTCGCACAGCTCCCCCTCCGACGGCGTGCCGGCCGCCGCCATCGGGTCGACGGGCTCGAGCGTCGTCTCGGTGCCGACGATGGTGTTGCCCTCGATGCGGGCGCCATCGGCCTGGCGCACGTAGACGCCGTGGAGCGCATCGTGGATGCGGTTGCCGGCGATGACGGCGCGCGGCCCCGTGACGTGGATGGCGGCGTGGTCCTTGCCAAGGTCGAGCCCAGAGCCGCTCACCTCGAATCCTTCGAGCGTGACGTCGGCAGCCTGCACCGCAACCGTGTGCGTGCGCCCGTCGCCGACCAGGTGCGCCCCGGGCTCCCCGCGCAGGTGCAGCGACCGCGCGACGAGGAACGGCCCGTGGTACACGCCGGCGGGCACCGTGATGAGCGTGCCCGCTGGCGCCGTCACCAACTGCGTCTGCAACCAGGCGGTCCGTCTGCGGGAGTCGGGAGTCGGGAGTCGGGAGTCGGCGCTGGCGCTCGGTCCCGGCTGCTCGGCTGGCGAAGCCGGGGTTGAGTGCTCGACCGTCGCCGCTCGCACGGCGGCGACCGCCCCCGCGATCACCAACACACCGACGACGACCCGGTGGCGTGTCGTCATCGCAGGTCTCGTCGAGCCTCGCGCACCGACTGCCAGCCCGCCAGCAGGACGCACAGCAGGAAGGCGCCCATGCACAACGTCCCGGCCAGTGGCACGCTCGTCTGCACGAAGTTGGCGATCTGCTGTGATCCGATCACGACGGGCATGAACGGCTCGATCGTCATCGGCGCGCGCGGGTCGAGGTGGTGACCGTAGCTGTAGAGCCGCCAGGCGAAGCTGCCGAGCGAGAACGTCCCGAAGTACAGGAAGAGCACTCCGAGATCGACGATGTTCATGATCCGGCCCACCATCACCGCCCTGAGCCCGAGCAGGGCGAACACGCCGATCGCGAACGGGATGACCTTCATCTCGAGGAAGTCGGCCTGCGCGATCGGCTTCATGCCGATGTAGTGGTTGAGCGTGTTGATCTCGGCCAGATCCTGCCCGCCGTTGCCTGCCACGATCTGGTAGGCATACATGTCCAGCGTCAGCCCCTCCGCGTACTGCGGCGCGACGAGGCTGATGCGCCACAGCGGCAGCGTCGCCCCCAGCACGAGCAGCAGGATGCCGAGGAGCAGCAGGCCCCGCCCGGCCAGACTCACCGGGCGGTCCAGGATGCGGTGCATGGCCGAGAGCCGGGCGTTCATGGCTTGACGGCCAGGTAGCCCTGCATCTCCTGATGGAGGGCCGAGCAGAAGTTCGTGCAGTAGAACGGGAAGACGCCCGCCCTGGTCGCCGTGAACTTCACCGTCTTGGTTTCGCCCGGATCGACGACGACGTTCATGTCGTGCTCGACGATGCCGAGGCCGTGAATCATGTCGGTGGTCTGCTCGACGTTGGTCACGTGGATGGTGATCTCGTCGCCGACGTTGACCTCGATCTTGTCGGGCACGAAGCGGCTGCGGATGGCCACCATCTTGACGCTGACCTTGTTGCCCGAGCGCGTGACGCCTGCCTGGGACGCCTCCCAGACGGCCTGGGGATTGGTGTTCTCGGCCTTCGGATAGACCTCGATCGGCGCGATGGCGTCCGCCTTGAGGATCTGGGCGAAGTGCGGCTCCGGCTCGGTGTAGGCCTCGTACAGCATGGTCATCTTGCTGCCGCTGATGTCGATGAGCTGACTGCTTTCGGGCTGTGACGGGCCGACCGAGAGATGGCGCCCCTTCGACAGCTTGTTCATGGCCACCAGGTACTGGCCGTAGGGCGCCTTGGTGTCGCTGCCGCCGATGACGAGATGGCCGATGTTGAAGTGCACCGGGATCTTGTCCGAGATGACGGTGTTGAGGTCCTTCTTCTGCGCGTCGTTCCAGGGCGGCAGGCTCCACCGGGCGACGGCGGACTCGACGTACAGCGACGTGTAGGCATTGCCCTTGCCGTCGTACTGCGTGTGGAGCGGCCCCAGGCCCACCGGCACCTCGCCCTCGATGACGGCCGCGTGCTTGATGACCGGCACGCCGCGCACCTCCCCGTCGAAGGTCTTGTCGGCGATGGCCTTCTTGATCTTCTCGAAGTCGAAGACGCTGGTCACTGGTTGCAGCTTGCCGGACGCGGCGATCCAGCGGCCGGACGGGTCGGTGTCGATGCCGTGCGGCGACTTGGGCACGGGCAGGAAGTACAGCACGCCCGGCACCTTCGCCGGATCGATGACCGGCACGCCGTCCATCATCGTGGCCTTGCCGTCCTTGACGGCCTGTTCCGCGGCGCGCCAGTTGACGATGGCGGCGTAGTCGCGCTCGCCCTGCGTCGAGGTGGCCTCCAGGGTCTCGTGCTCCATCTCGGAGTTGTACGAGGTCCAGAACGCCCAGCCCGAGCTCGGCCCCTTGCCCGTCGAGCCCAGGTCCCAGTTGAAGGGCGGCGTCAGGATCTGCCAGCCCACGGTCATCTCGCCCGACGTCGGGTTGACCTTGATGCCGCTGACCATCCCGTTGAACTCGGTCTTGTAGGTCGAGAGGTCGGCGTAGCGCCCCTTGGGCAGCGGCACGGAGAAGCGCGTGGCCACCAGGACGTACTCGCTGTTCTCGGTGACGAACGACGAGCCGTGGTTGCCGCTCGAGTTGGGAATGGGGCCGAGAATCTGGCGCGTCTTGAAGTCGCGCAGGTCGACGCGGGCGATGCGGTTGTTGGCGTTGTCGTTGACGAAGAGCCAGCGCCCGTCGTACTTGCCCTCGGTCTGCGACAGGCCGGGGTGGTGGACGTCCCCCCAGGTGAACCGGCCGAGCATCGCCCGCGACTCCTCGTCGAAGCCGTAGCCGGTGGCCGGGTACGGGGCGAAGACCGGGATCGTCGAGATGTGCCGCATCGACGGCAGGCCGGCGACATACACCTGGCCCGAGTGGCCGCCCGAGTAGAAGAGGTAGTACTCGTCCTTCTCACCGGGGGCGACGTAGGTCTTCGCGGCCGCGGACGCCGTGTCGCCCTTGGCGGGAGTCGTGGCGCCCGGCGGGTTGCAGCCCGCGGTGGCCAGCAGCGCGGCGGTGAGACTGCCGCAGACGAAGAGCGTGAGGCGTGTGGTCATGGACGTGTCCTTGTGAGCGAAGGGGTGCGATTACTGGACGATCAGCACGCCGCGCATGCCGACCTGGTAGTGCCCGGGGAACGAGCAGAGGAACTCGTAGCGGCCTGGCGTGGTGGGCGCGGTGAAGGTGACCGTGTCGCGTTCCTTCGGCCCGAGCAGCCTGGTCGCCGCAAGGATCTGGTCCTGCTTCGTGGCGGTGGGCACGTAGTCGGTCGTGACGGCCTCGGCCGACGCCACCAGGAACGGCTGGATGTCGACGCCGGCGGCCACCAGCACCCAGTTGTGGCCCATCGAGAACTTGGGCGTGGTGCCGATGTTCACCAGCGTCACGCTGAGCTTTTCGCCGGGCGACGCCGTGATCTCGGTGACACTGAACTTCATCGTGTCGTTGCCGGTGATCTCGATGGCCCGGCCGTCGTGCACGACGGGCGCCGTCGGCGCCGGTGCTGGCGCGGCCGTGGTAGAGGGAGCGGGGTCGGTCGACGCGGGCGATGTGCAGGCCACGCCGATCACGGTGAGGAGCAGGGGAACGAGGGCAAGAGTGCGGGTCATGGGAATCCTTCCTGCCCCGCAGCATGGTCTTGTCTGCCCGGCACGTCTTTGCGCCAGCGCAAGGACCGGCCCGTACACCTCGGCGCAGACTCGGGGCATGACGACCCGACGACTGCTGCTGGGGCTGATGGGGGTGCTGCTGCTGACGGTCGCGGTGGTGCGCACGCGACCATCCGCCGCCATGGACCCGAACACACGGGAGTTCCCGGTCACCGGCGTGCTGACGGCCGCACCGGCGGAGGGCCGCGTGATGGTGTCGCACGACGCGATCCCGGGCTACATGCCGGCGATGACCATGCCCTTTGCCATCGCTGCCGGTGAGGCCCTGCCGGCGCTGGCCCCTGGCGACCGCGTGCGATTCGTCCTGCGCGTGAGCGAGGCCGCCTCGGCCGCGACCCGGTTCGAGGTCGTCGGCCACGACGCGGCGGTCGCGCAGGCCCTGCGTGGCGCCGCGCCCTCCTCGTCACGCCTGCGGACGGGTGACGCGCTGCCGGAGGTGTCGCTGGTGACCGAGGCAGGCCGGCCGTTCACCGCGGCTGACCTGCGTGGGCGGGCGACGGCGCTGACCTTCGTCTTCACGCGCTGCCCGGTGCCCGAGTTCTGTCCGCTGATGGTCAAGCGCTTCCAGCAGATCCAGCGTGAGCTCGCCGCCGATCCGGCGCTGGCCGACGCCCGTCTGCTGGCGGTGACGCTGGATCCGGCGTTCGACACGCCGCCGGTGCTGCGCGCCTACGCGGAGGCGATGCGGGCCGATCCGACGCGCTGGCAGTTCGTCACGGGCCCGCCGGCGCAGATCACGAGCCTGACGAAGGCTTTCGCGGTCCACGTCGAGCGCAACGGGGTCCTCCTCGACCACACGCTCGCCACCGCCGTGGTCGGCCCTGACGGCCGGATCGAGGCCCTGTGGCGTGGGAACGGCTGGTCGGCCGACGAGGTCGTGGCGGCGCTGCGCACGGCGCTCCGTGCGACGGAGTGAGGCGCACGCGGCGGATGCGCGGCTCCGCCTAGAACCACACGCGCACGCCCGTCACCAGTCGCGGCGCGCCGTTGGGCACGTCCCCGCCATCGGCGAGCGCAGCGGTGTCGCCGAAGGCACGCACCCACGTCACGCCGACATAGGGCGCCAACTCGCGTCGGACGTGGTAGCGCAGGCGCACCCCGGCCTCGCCAGTACTCAGCCCGCGTCCCACGCCGAGCGCGGCGTTGCCCTTGCCGTACAGGTTCAGCTCGACCACCGGTTGCAGGACGAGCCGATTGGAGAGCAGCAGGTCGTACTCGACCTCGACCTGCGCGGCGGTCTGTCCCGCGTCGGACAGGTAGGCGGTGGCTTGCACTTCGAAGAAGCCAGGCGCCAGCCCCTGCACGCCGACGGCGAGCCAGGTCTGTGCGCCGGGCTGGATGTCCTGACGCACGCCGCCCACCACGTCCCACCAGCGGGCAATCGCGCGCCCGTACAGCACGTGCGCGCTGGCCTCCTCCATGCCGCCGTCAGCGCCATCCCCCTCGGCGCGGAACCAGAGCCGATTGATGTCACCCCCCACCCAGCCGGTGTTGCTGAACGACACCTCCCCGGGGCCGTTGCCGGCACGCCACTCGAGCTGGTCGAACAGCACGAACCCGTTGATGTGCCGGTCGTGCGCGGCGTGGCCGTGCACGTCGGGGAACGCCGCCGCGCGCATCTCGTCGGTCACCGGCGGGATGAAGTCCGGCAGGACACCGTCACGCTTCGGCGGCGACGGGGCTGGCATCACGTGACCGGCATGAGGGTCGGGCGCCGGGGCCGGTGACTGCGGCGCAGGCATCACATGCCCGGCGTGCGGGTCCGGTGCCGGGGCCGGCGGGGTCTGGGCGAAGGCGCCGCTCGCACCCGCGATGACCAGCACCCACGCGAGGGCGAACGGGTAGCGGGTCACGACTGCGCCCCTTCCACCACGTGCACCTCGCGCATCATGCCGGTCTCCATGTGGAACAGCATGTGGCAGTGATAGGCCCAGCGGCCGAGGGCATCGGCCGTGACGCGGTAGCTCCGTCGACTGCCGGGCGGCATGTCCACGGTGTGCTTGCGCACCATGAAGCGGCCCTCGTCGTCCTCGACGTCGCTCCACATGCCGTGCAGGTGGATGGGGTGCGTCATCATCGTGTCGTTGACGAGGACGATGCGGATGCGCTCGCCGTAGGTGAGGCGCAGCGGCTCGGCGTCCGAGAACTTCTCGCCGTTGAACGACCACACGAAGCGCTCCATGTGGCCGGTGAGATGGAGCTCGATCGTCCGGGTCGGCTCGCGGCCGTCGGGATCGGGGAACGTGCTGCGCAGGTCGCCGTAGGTCAGCACGCGGCGGCCGTTGTCGCGCAGACCGATACCGGGATCGTCGAGTCTCGACGTCGGCATCATCGTCTGCATGTCGACCAGCGGGTTGCCGCGCTCGCTCTCGGGATGCGTCTGCATCGCCATGGCGTGTCCGCCATGCGCCGCTGGTGCGGTGGGCATCACGTGACCGGCATGCGGGTCGGTGGCCGCGGGCATGGCATGGCCGGCGTGCGGGTCAGGCGGTGACGGCCGGCTCGGAGAGCCGGCCCTACCCACGGCATCGTTCATCGTTCCACGTTCGCCATGGTCGCCATGTCCCCCGTGGCCCATGTCGGCCATCGACAGCACCGGCCGCGGGTCGAGGTCGGGAATCGGCGCGCGCAGGCCGGGGCGAACGGCGAGCGTCCCACAAGCCATGCCCGTGCGGTCCATCGCCTGGGCGACGATGGTCCAGGCCTCCTGCCCGACGGGCTCGACGATGACGTCGTAGGTCTCGGCGACGGCGATGCGGAACTCGTCGACGGCAACGGGACGGACCGGCAGGCCATCAGCGGCCACCACCGTCATCTTCAGCCCCGGAATGCGCACGTCGAAGTAGGTCATCGCCGATCCGTTGATGACCCGCAGGCGCACGCGTTCGCCCGGCGTGAACAGTCCTGTCCAGTTCCCCGCCGGCGCCGTCCCGTTCAGCAGGTACGTGTAGGTGTAGCCGGTGACGTCGGCGAGGTCCGCCGCGCTCATCCGCATCTGTCCCCACGCCAGCCGATCCGCCATCGTCTCGGACCAGCCCTTCTGGCGCAAATCCCGCACGAGGTCGACGACGGTGCGCTGACGCCAGTTGTAGTAGTGCGACTCCTTCTTGAGCTTGCGGTAGATGCGGGCCGGATCCTCGTCGGTCCAATCGGACAGCAGCAGCACGTGCTCGCGGTCGAACGCGACGGGATCGGGCTCGCGCGGATGGATGACGATCGGACCGTAGAGGCCCTGCTGCTCCTGGAAGCCCGAGTGGCTGTGGTACCAGTACGTGCCCGCCTGTTTCAGCGGGAATCGGTACGTGTAGCTGCCGCCCGCCGCGATGCCGTCGAAACTCAGGCCGGGTACCCCGTCCATGTTGGCCGGCAGGATCAGGCCATGCCAGTGGATCGAGGCGGTGTCCTCGAGGGTGTTGCGCACGCGCATGGTGACCGTGTCGCCTTCACGCCATTCCAGGAGCGGTGCCGGCAGCGACCCGTTGACCGTGATCGCGGTGCGCTCGGCCCCGGTGAAGTTGACGCGCGCGTGCCCGATCTCGAGATCGAACTCGCGGCCGCGCAACACCGCCTGCGGCTGTGTGGTCTGGGTCAGCGGTCGGCGGCCCCAGGCGACGCCTGGCGTGGCGAATGCCCCACTGGCGGCCACGACCCCGCCCGCGGCGAGGCCGCGCACGAACGTGCGGCGTGACGGACGTGACGAGGAGTGCGTGTGATCGTACGAGTGCATGACAGTCATCCGAGAAGAAACCCGTGTGCGTGGAGCGCGCGCAGCACGCGACTCCACCGGCGCCCACACCAACACGAGGGATGCGAACGCGTAAGCGACGAGCGTCAGACGACGATCAGATGCGGAGGACGAGCGAGAACGCGAGCGGTGGCGACGCTGGCGCGCGCGCCTGACGTGGCGCGCTGACGAGCCACGCGTGCCGCGTGTGCAGCACCACCAACGCTGGCGCCAGGACGGCGGCCGCCGTCGGCTGCGGCACGCGAAGACTGCCCTCACTGCGCGGCGCCGTGACGACCGCCGGGTGATCGCAGGCGTGCGAGCGCGGCGAGGAGGGCCCCGCCGTCGACGATGACGTCGAGGGCCCGGGGCCGGTCTGGGCCACGTCCGCGCGGGTCT
>NZ_JALHPM010000117.1:0-21801 GCF_022842525.1 Luteitalea sp. | reverse complement strand
GCATGCTCGTGCACGAGGCGTACGGCGCGCTCGCGGAACTCGACGGGATACTTGCTCGGTCGGGCCATGGGCTCCATCCTCTCTCTGAAAGAGCCCTCCGACAAACCCGGTCCGATTCATCAGCGTAAACGCACCGGTGTCCCTGGCGATCGTGAGCGGCACCGCCCTCAGCTCCCCCGAATTACCCGCGCACGTCACCCCGCTCGATCATCCGCCGAAGCTCGCCTGACCCGACCAAGGGCAGGAATGTTGAGCGCCGTCGCGGTGGCCACGGGGGGAGACGTGTATGCGCAAGTTCTCAATAATGGTGGTCGTGTGGTCATGGCTGGCTGCGCCGGCCTTCGCCCAGGAGCGCAACGGGCAGCTCCGTGTCGAAGTGTCGAGTGACGGCGAGCCTGTGCCAGGGGCGTTGGTCACTGCAGGATCAGGCTCGGCCAAGACCGGCGCGGATGGTGTCGTGCAGCTGGAACTGACACCAGGTGCGGTGGCGGTTGTCGCGACGAAGGCCGGGTTCTTCGATAGCAAGGCCGAGGTGCAGGTCACCGAGGGTCAGGTCACAACAGTCAAGATCGAGCTGGTCCCTCAGCCGGAGGTTGAGGAGGATGTCGTCGTTGTCGCCAGCACGCGGACAGGACGCCGGCTGGAGGACCAACCCACCCGCGTCGAAGTGATCGGGCGTGAAGAGATCGAAGAGAAGCTCCTGATGACGCCCGGCGACATCGTCATGATGCTCAATGAGATGGGCGGGCTGCGCGTACAGTCCACGTCGCCCTCGATCGGCGCCGCCAGCGTACGCGTACAGGGCATGAAAGGGCGATACACGCGCTTCCTATCCGACGGCCTCCCGCTCTTCGGTCAGCAGGTGGGCGGACTGGGCCTGCTCCAGATCCCGCCGATGGACCTTGGACAGGTGGAAGTGATTAAGGGCGTCGCGTCGGCCTTCTACGGCGCCGGTGCGATAGGTGGTGTCGTGAACCTGCTCTCGCGCCGACCAGGTGGTGAACCCACCTATGATGCGCTGTTCAACGCGTCGACGCTCGGTGCGACGGACGCCGTGGTGTATCTCTCGAGTTCGGCCCGCGAGGGCTGGAGCGGCTCACTGCTGGCGGGCGGACATGGGCAGGTCCGGAACGACCGCGACGACGACGGATGGGCAGACCTTGCCGGATATCGTCGAGGGATTCTTCGCCCACGGGCGTTCTGGGATGGCGGCGGCGGTCGTTCGGCATTCCTCACGGCCGGAGTCACCTGGGAGAATCGCGACGGGGGCACGGTGGACGGTGCTGTCCTGCCGGCGACGGGCACCGCGTATGCCGAGGCCCTTGATACACGACGGTTCGACATCGGCGGCACGGCGCAGACGGTGGTCGGCGCTCGCCATGTCCTCACGGCGCGGGGATCCGCCGCGTGGCAACAGCACTCGCACACATTTGGGGACACGATCGAGCGGGACCGTCACGACAACCTCTTTGCGGAAGTCGCCGTGCGCGGAACGGCTGGAACGTCCACGACGTGGGTCGCCGGGCTTGCCTATGAACGTGATGCCTTCACGCCACGAGACGTCCCTCAGTTCGCCTACACGTTCGACGTCCCTGGAGCCTTCGCCCAGGCCGACGTGCAGGCTACGCCCTGGTTTGCGGTCTCTGCTGGTGGCCGCATCGACATACACAGTGAGTACGGCACGTTCTTCAGCCCGCGGTTCTCGGTCCTGTTGAAACAAGGCGAATGGACGAGCCGAGCCTCCGTCGGCCGCGGGTTCTTCGCAGCGACGCCGCTGACAGAAGAGACAGAAGCCGCCGGCCTTACGCGGCTGAACATTCCCCTACCCCTGAAGGCTGAGCGCGGGACGAGTGCCTCCGTGGACCTGGCGAGGGCCTTCGGGCCGAATACCATCACGGCGACGCTCTTCGGCTCGCGAATCGCCGACCCGCTGCAAGTGGAGCGTCAATCCGCGTACGCGCTCTTCAATCAGACAACGAGCGCGACCAATGTCGGGCTCGCGTTGCTCGCCACGATGCGCCGCGGCCCATATGTAGCCACCGCGAACTACACGTATGTGCAGTCGCGAGAGGGCCGCGAAGACGCACGTCAGGACGCCGAACTCACGCCGCGGCACAGCGCCGGACTCGTCGGCATGTGGGAGGCCGAGGATGTCGGGCGCCTTGGGCTCGAGATCTACTACACGGGACGACAGCGCCTGGAGGTCAACCCGTACCGCGATGAGTCTCGGCCCTACGTGGTGGTCGGTGTACTTGCTGAGCGGCGCGTTGGGCGCGCCCGCCTGTTCATCAACGCGGAGAACGTCACGGGCGTCCGTCAGACGCGGTGGGACTCCTTGCTTCGGCCGTCACAGGGGCCAGACGGCCGCTGGACCGTCGATGCCTGGGCGCCGCTCGATGGCCGCGTCTTGAACGGAGGAGTACGGTTCGACTTCTGACGACCGTGCTCGGAAACGGGAGGCCAAGTTCACGGCCTCGTGGATGTCTATTGCGGGTGGCGACGCTAGGGAGCCGGGCGGGAATCGGCGCAGCCGTTCTGCTGCGTACAGCACTATGGTCGTTGTGATCAATTCGTTGCGGCTGATGGCATGCGCGAGGCAGTCGTCGAAGTTCCGGACGACGAGCACAGATTGTCGGAGCCGACGCGCCAATAGCAGCGTCCTGGACGTGCTGATGTGCTCCGGCCGTTTGCCCACAGCGAGCCCGCCTCCGAGGCCGCTGCGGGCGATCGTGTAGCACCGCGTGAGCATTGACGCAGCCGTGAAGAACGCGCTTGACTCTGGACCACACTCCAGGGTCGATACTGACTCGATGAGTGGTGACTCGCCGGACTGCTGCTGCCAGCCTCCCGTGGCGCGCGTGGAGGCGCCGCACTGTCCGCACAGCCAGACTCGGGGCATGCGCGTGCCGCTGGACACGGTGAAGGCGCTGCTGCGGGACACGGCGATGCGGCGGTTGTCGCTGTCGGAGCACGCCTTCTGTCCGGATCCGGACTGCCGGGTCGTGTACTTCACGGCAGACGGCGACGTCTACCTCACCACCGACATCCGGGTCGCCGTGTGGCAGAAGGAGCCGTTCGGGGCGCGGACCGTCTGCTACTGCTTCGGCGAGAACGAGGCCGACATGCGGAACGAGATCGACCGCACCGGGACGTCCGAGGCGGTGGCGCGCGTCCGGGCCCATATCAAGGCTCAGCGGTGTGCCTGCGAGGTGCGCAACCCGCGCGGCGCGTGCTGCCTGGGAGACGTGACCGAAGCGGCGAAGCGTGTCGCGGCCGCCGCCGCGGTCGAAAGGTGAAGTGTCATGGCGAGGCGCAACACAGCCGGTGAGAGCTACCAGATCGGCGAGCTCGCAGCCCGTGGCGGGGTGACGCCCGACACGCTGCGCTATTACGAGCGCCTGGGCCTGTTGCCCGAGGCCCCGCGAACCGACGGCGGCTTCCGCCTGTATTCCGAAGCGGCGCTGGACCGGTTGCGCTTCATCAAGCAGGCGCAGACCCTCGGGCTGACCCTCCACGAGGTGGGCGATCTGGTCCGCTATCAGGACAACGGCGGCGTCCGACGGTGCCGGCAGGTGCGTGACCTGCTGCGGGCGAAGCTCGAAGACCTGCAGAACAAGCTGACGGAGCTCGAAGCGTTCAAGCAGACGCTGGCGCGCTTTCTCGAGGACTGCGAACGTGCGCTGGCAGTGACCGACCGGACATCCCGGCGCACCGAGCCGGAGTGTCCGGTCATTGAAACCCTGAGGTCGAAACGCTCATGAAGACAATGGTGGCATCCGTCATCTCGGCCGTGGGGGCGTCGGCCTGCTGTCTGGGTCCGGTGGTGTTCTCGCTGGCGGGTGCCGGTGCCCTGGGCGCTGCCTCCGTCCGGCTCGAACCGTGGCGGCCGTTCATGCTCGCGCTGACGGGAGTACTGCTGGCTGGTGCGTTCTACAACGTGTACCGCCGCCCCGCGGACACCGCCGCCTGTGACGCGAATGGCGTCTGTCCGCCCGATCGGAATCGGCGCGCGAAGCAGCTGTTGTGGGTGGCGACGGCGATCGTCGTCCTATTGGCGGCGTTTCCTTACTACGTCGGGTGGTTCATCTAAAGCGAGGAGGTCCCATGTCTGTGAAACCCATGCTTGCCGTCATGGGGATGCTTGCGGGCGTCGGCGTCGCCGGTGTCGTGCGGCCTGCGGCCACGCCGCAGGCGCAGGTCGCCGAGCAGCCCGCGCGCGCCGAGACCTGCTGGCTGAAGGTCTCCGGCATGACGTGCGCCGGCTGCGAGGTAGCCGTCCGGATGGCGGCAAAGAGCGTCGACGGCGTCACCGACGTGGTCGTCAGCCACAAGACGGGGCGTGCCGACGTGACCTACGACCCGGCCAAGACGACGCCGTCGGCGATCGCCAAGGCGATCACGGACGGGTCCGGCTTCAAGGCGGACGTCGATTCCAGGAAGGATCAGTGAGTCGCAGCGCCGACCTTGAATCCCGGGATCGTCACAATGACCGCCGACACGGATTCGCGCACGAAGTGCTCGCGTCGCCATGGTAGGGCATGGTTTCGGCGAGGCGATTCACGAGGCCGCGATGGCGATGCGCTTTCGCGCGACCCTCCACGATTTCATCGACCTGTTGCACGTCTTCTCAACGATGGCGGAGGCGCTCAAGACCGTGGCCCTCTCGCGCTTCAAGAATCCCGCGAAGTTGCGGAATAGGTTCGCTAGCGTCAGCCTGGCAAGTCGTTGCACGCTCGCCCTCTCCACCCTTTCGCACGGGGTCAGCAGCCTCGGCAATCTCTTGACCTTGTACCAAGGTACAGGGTTCATACTGCGGCAAGAGGCGACACATGCAGACGGGCGAGGTGGCGGCGCGGGCTGGCGTCAACATCCAAACACTGCGGTACTACGAGCGCCGCGGGCTGCTCGGTCGGCCGCCGCGGACGGCGTCCGGCTACCGACGCTACTCCGAGGACGCGGTACGAATCGTCCGGTTCGTAAAGCGCGCGCAAGAACTCGGCTTCACGCTCGACGAAGCCGAGCAACTCTTGCGGCTGCGACGAGTGAGCTCGGCGCGGCAATCCTCGGTTCGAGCGCTGGCGACGGCGAAGGTCGCGGACATCGAGTCGAAGATGCGGCAACTGGCCGCCATGCGCGCGGCGCTGCAGCAGATGCTCTCGGCCTGTTGCGGCGATGGTGCCCTCGAATGCCCGATCCTCGAGGCCCTGGAGCGAGATGGTGATGCCTGACATGCCCGGCGCCGGTCCCTCGAGCGGGCGGGCAGCGCTCGTCGCCGCGCTGGCCGCCGGCGCCGGCTTCCTCACGCGGCCATGTTGCGTCCTGCCGGCGCTCCTGGCATTCGGAGGCACCGGTTCGGCCGCCATGGCTCAGACCCTCGCGACGCAGCGTCCGACGTTCCTGGTCGTCAGCGCCGGTCTGGTCGGCGCCTCGATCTGGATGAACGTGCGGCTGCGCGCGCGGCCGCTCAACAAGTGGCTCACCGCCGTCGCCGCCGTGGCATCGTTCGCCCTGGCGTCCGGTTTCGAGTGGTTCCTACACGACTGATAAGGAGGTCCTATGGCATTTCAACAAGGTGAGAAGTATCGCTGCCCCGATCCGGCATGTGGGTGCGAGATTGAGGTGACGAAGGGAGCCGCCGCAGGGAAGGGTGGCGATCTCAACCCGCGCTGCTGCTGCGGCAAGGAGATGCAGAAGGTCCAGTGATGCAGACCAGTACTGTGCTCGCGCTCGCGGCCGTGGTCGCGATTGTGCTGCTGGCGGCGGTGTGGCCGCGAGCTGCCGCCCCGCGCCACGCAGGCGCCGTCGGCGCAGCGGCGCAATTGAAAGTCGACGGGATGGCCTGCGGGGCGTGTTCCACCCGGGTCGAACGGATCGCGCTCCAAGTGGAGGGTGTGCAGGAAGCCGTCGTCCACTTGGATGAAGGGCATGCCCGGATCGTCTACGACCCGGCTCGAACGACTCCGGCGGCCGTCGCCCGGCGAATCGCCGACGCGGGATTCAAGACCGGGGTTCTGCCATGAGAACGAGGCGGGCCGCCGCGGTGTGTTGCGTGGCGGCCCTGACCCTCTCGCCGGGATCCGGGTTCGCCTCGGGTCACGGTCCTGTCTTCGGCCTGACGACGCCGACCAACGCCAAGGGCGCGTGGGCGCTCGATTTCGGCGTCATGGGCCGGGCCGGCGACGGCGAGGATGGGGCGATGACGCGGGCGATGCTGACGTACGGCTTCACCGAAGACATTCAACTCTCGGTGTCGGCGCCGCTGGTCTTCGCCTCCGCGCCGTTTCCCCCTGCGAGGGGAACCGCGATGATGCCTGGCAGCGGCGACTTCGAGGCGATCGGGGCGTGGCGGTTCCATCGACGTGGGACGGCCGTCGGTCGGCGGGTCGAGAGCACCGCCTACGGCGGACTAATCGTGCCCGGTCCGCAGCGACCAGCCGGCATGGCCGGCGACCTGCAGCGGGCGCCGGGGCTCTATACGGCCGTTGCGACCGGCGTCGCCTCGCGCAGCCACTACGTCTGGGCTGGCATCGGGTATACGCGGTTCGCGGAACGCGACGGCGATCGCCGGCCCGACATCTTCACCTATAGCGCGGTGTGGGGGTACCGGCCGCCTTCGCTGCGCAAGGAGTATCCCCACTGGGACTGGCGCCTCTTCGTTGAACTGACCGGCGAACGGTCGGCGGACCTGCGTAGAGCGGGCGTGGCGCATGCAGGCACGAGTGGGCACCAAGTCCTGCTCGGTCCGACGGCGCTGGGGATTTACCGGAACTACGCCATCGAAGGTGGCGTCCAGTTCCCCGTCTACCGGGATGTCGGTGCCCGGCTGCAGCGGGAGACAGTCCGATATGCCGTCAACGTCAGCTACTTCTTCTGAGAGGATCCGAACGATGCGTACACGAACCGTCTTGTCTCTCTTCGCCGCGGCGCTCTTCGGCGCTGCCGAGGCACGCGCCGAGTATCGACAGATCGATCTGTCGATCTTTGGTATGGATTGAGCCATCTGTGCTCACGCCGTGCGCGTGACCATGGAGAAGCTGCCGGGTGTCGAGTCCGCAACGGTGAAGCTCAACGAAGGGCGCGCCGTGCTGGCACTGAGGCCCGAGAACACGTTGACGCTCGGGCAGATCCGGGAGAGCGTCCGCCGGAATGGCTTCACGCCGCGTGAGGCCCGTGTCACAGCGACCGCCGAAATCGTTTCAGGCAATCCTTTGCGGCTAAGAGTGACCGGCACTCAGGACGAATACGACGTTCGCGGAACGCCTGCGCTCGAGCAGCAGATTCGGACGGCTGGCAGCCGTCCGATCATCGTGGACGGCACGATCTCGGTCGGGAAAGATCCAAAGGACCCGCCGGTGTTGCAGGTGACAAGTGTCAAGCCAGTCACACGCTAGCGGGCAACCCCGATCGGCCCTCTCGGCGCCGTCGCTCGAACGCACAAGCAGCCGCATGCTGGGATGGGTGTCGTTGTTCACGTCCGCCGGAACGCTCGTCTGCTGTGCGCTGCCATCGCTGTTGGTGCTGGTCGGCCTGGGAGCGACCGTGGCGTCGCTGCTGAGCGCAGCTCCCTGGTTGGTCACCATGTCACAGCACAAGGGGTGGGTGTTTGCGGGCGCGGGGCTGCTGATCGCCTTGAACGTTGTTTACGTCTATGGTCTGACGCCGCGCCTGCGCGCCGCACATCGGACGTGTCCATCCGACGACGGTGGCACTCCCTGTGGACCTGCGGAGCGGTTCACCCGCGTGATGCTGTGGACATCGGTCGCGCTCTACGGCGTCGGCGCCTTCACCGCATACGGTCTGGGATGGTTGCTCACATGACATGTAACATCCAGCGGGCCGCAGTAAACCACGCATCGAGCGTCCCGCCGTCACTGCACGACGACGACCCCCTTGAGCATGTTCATCCCACACGAGAAGGTAATATCCCCGGCCTTGGCCGGCGTGAACTCAATCGTCACGGGAGTATTGAGTGGCAGTGTCCGCTTGACGCCGAGAGACGGAACCACCACCTCGGTGCCGCAGGTGTTGTCCGTCGTCCTGGTGATGATGAGCCGGGCGGGAACGCCAGCCTGAAGGGTGACCCTCGCTGGCTCGAAACCCTGCTCCGTGACGGCCACGCGCGCCGACTGAACCGCGTCCGCACCCTGACCCGTTCTTGCCGCCGGCGCTGGGGGTGCCGAGGCGGCCGTTGAACCTGGCCGCAACCCGAGGCGCTCGCGCTCTGCGCGCAGGGCAAAGCTCCCGTCGGTCACGACCAGATCGCCTGGCTGAACACCGGCCGTGACTTCGACGCGGTCGCCTGACCCGGTGCCGAGGCTGACCTCGCGTTCAAGGAAGCGGCCGGGCTCATTGGCATTCGCCAGGTACACAACCGTCCGGCTCCCAACGTTCTGGACAGCGGTTCGAGGCACTAGCGCCGATGGTGATGCAGAGTCTGCAGCAATCGCGACGTCGGCATACATGCCCAGTCGCAAATCGCCCCGAGGGTTGGGCACCTCGACTCGCAGCTTGGCGGTGCGCGTCGCTGAGCTCACTTGCGGATCGATGTAGCTGACCCGGCCACGAAGCGTAAGATCCGGATAGGCGGGCGTTGTCACCACGGCTGGACTGCCCACGCGCACACGGGAGAAGTCGCGCTCGTAGACCTCCCCCACCACCCAGACCGATGCGAGGTCGATCACGGTGAACAACTCGGTCGCCGGATCGACGTTCAGGCCGATGTTCGCTGTTCTCTCGGTGACCACGCCATCGAGCGGAGCTGGCACGTGGCTGGTGGCGTCAACAGCGTTTCCGGAGTCGAGCGCGGCAATGGCGGACGCTGGCAGTCCCAGAAGATCGAGTTCAGCTCGCGCCGCTTGAACCGCGGCTGTCTGTGCGGCGTGTTCGGCATGAATGCGCTCAAGCTCCTGCCGGCTGGCCGAACCGATCTCGACCAGCTTCTGCGTTCGCTGAAGCTCGCGGTCGTGAGCCTCGAGCATCGCGCGCACCGACACGTATCGCGTCTGGGCTTCGGCCAGAGGCGGACTGTAGATTCGGGCCATCGTCTCGCCGCGCCGTACGCGATCGCCGAGCTCGGCTGACACATGCGTCACCCGTCCGCCCACGAGCGGCGTGACGATCACCTGCCGATAGGCATTTGGCTCCACGACCGCCGGCAGGCGTAGCTCGAGACTGGACGTACCACGTGCGACCGGCTCGACCACGATCCCTGCCCGTTGAGTGGCGTCTTCGGAAAGCGTCACCTGCACATCGGGCAGCGGTGCATCGGCCGCCGTCGTGTCAGACGCGGCCCCGCTACCGGAGACGGCAGCTGGTGCTGAGCGGTCGGCGGCACCTGCAGGCATCGCGGGTCCACTGTCGCCGCCCGCGCGGCCGAGCCGAAGTCCCACGTAGGCAGCCCCGGCGCCCGACAAGAGAAGGCCAAGGGCGGCGAGCGCCGCAACATTCCGATTCAACGACAGTCGTGATTCACCAGTCATCGGCGTTCTCCGAGCGCTCGATCGAGCGCAGTCCGTGCCTCGTACGCTTGTCTCAGCGTCTGCGTGTACGCACGCTCGACGTCCAGGTATCGCCGCTGTTCACTCATCACGTCGAACACCGTGAGGCGTCCCAACTCGTAGCTCTGACTGACGACCGACAAGTTCTGGCGTGCCAGCGTCCGCGCCCTATCGGAGTAGACCTGCACTGCCTGTTGAGCGTGCGCGTAGCGCGAGCGCGCCGAGGCCAGCTCCGCTTCCGCAGACAGCTTGGCGGCCTCATGTGCAGCGGCCGCGCCTGCCCGCTCGGCGCGAGCGGCGGCGACGGCGCCCTGATTGCGGTCGAGCAGCGGCAGCGTAACCATGGCTCCCGCCGAGACGTAGTGAAAGACCCCTCGGATGCGGGTCAGCGTTCCGTCTGCGGCAAAGCCCCGCTGCGCAAACCCCGCGTCCATCCGCATGTAGCTTCCGAACAGGCTGACATCGAAACGGCCGACATCTTCGGCTCGCGCGACTTTGGCCTCTGCGACATCGATGCGGTTGGCCGCCTCACGCACATCGGCTCGCTGCTCGGCTGCCTCGGACAGGGTCAGGCCAGATGGGGCTGACACCTGGTCACGCTGGACCAAGTGGTCGAGCGTCTCTCGGATGGTGAGGGCAGCACCGGCAGTCAAGCCGAGGATGCGCCTCAGCTCGAACGACGCGGCGTCGGTCCGTGCGAGCTGGAGCAAGCGTTCGGACTCCAGTCGTCGCAACTCCACATCCAGGAGGTCTCGCTCCAGCGGGGGCGATGCCCCCTCGTCGGCACGTGAGCGAAGCAGCTCATACTGCCGGCGCGTGGCACCGATGATCTCGTCGAGCAGCGCAAGGTCACGAGTCGCGACGGCTAGCTCCCCGTACTTCGCACGAACCTCCGCGCGAAGGAGTCGCTCGCTGTCGGCGGCGGCCAGCCTCGCGATCGAGACCTCGCCTTCGGCCACCGCCACACGGCTGCTCTTCCGGAAGAGGTCGAGCGGCCACTGCACGCCGATTGTGGTCAGGTTGTCGGTTCCGGCGGGCTCCTCGCGTCGTTCGACGGAGACGGACGGGTTGGGCCTCAGCGACGCCTGCAGCTTCATCGCCTCCGCCACGTCAATCTGGCTCCGTACGGCTTGCAGAGAGGGCTCGCGTTCGAGGGCCAGGGCGATGGCCTGCTCGAGCGAGAGGCCGTTCACTGGATCGAGCAAGCGCTCGGCGGGCGATGACGTCGCCGTCGGTGTTTGCGCCAACGCTGAGGTGCCTGCGAGGAGCGTGACAATGAGGACGCCTGTGATTGTGTGCGTGTTCATTGCACGCCTCCTTCGAAGTTCACCGAACCCGCACCGGCCGGGCCGTTCCACTCGATGGCCATCTGCCATGCCCCCGCCATGCCGAACTCGGCGGTCGCGGAGTATCGGCCGGGAACGTCTGTTGGGGTCACCTGCAACCCGCCCGACATCACCATGCCCGGCATCGGCATGTTGGCGCTTGCGCGGACGGTCCCAGCGTCGACCAGCGTCGCTGTCCCGGCGCGTCGGAACTCGATGGTGAAGGCATTGCGTCCCTGGTGCAGCGAGCCCGTCGGCGCCAGCAACACCACATCGAGATCGCCGGCTCGTACCGTCTGGATCACACCGGCGTCGTCCGCGGTCGCTCCATCGCCTGTCGGTGCGGATGCCTTCCACACCAGCACGGCGATGACTCCGGCCATCGCGATCGCGCCTGCCCCCATCAGGAATCCTCGCCTGTTCACACCTCGTCGCTCCGGCTGCGGAATGGCTTCGTGCTGCAGGCCCAATCGTCGTTCCCGAATCCAGAAGAAGATGACCGGCGTCACGATGAGCACGTGCAGGAGCGATGAAGCCATGCCGCCGAGCACAGGCGTGGCGAGTGGCTTCATCACCTCAGCGCCGGCACGAGTGCTCCACATGATGGGAAGAAGGCCCGCGATGACCGTGGACACCGTCATCACCTTCGGCCGCAGGCGGAGCAAGGCGCCTTCGATGACCGCCTCTCGAAGGCCAGCACGCGAAAGCGTGCCGCCAAGTTCATGTCGCTTTCGCTCCACCGCCTCTTCCAGATAGATCACCATCACCACGCCGGTCTGAACGGCGGTGCCAAACAGCGCGATGAACCCGACCCACACGGCCACCGAAAAGTTGTAGCCGAGCAGCCACAGCAGGTAGACGCCGCCGGTCAGCGCGAACGGCACCGCCAGCAAGACATGCGCGGCTTCGAGCACCGAGCGATAGGTGAAGTAGAGGAGCACGAAGATGACGAGCAGGACGATGGGCAGCACCACCTGAAGGCGAGCCCGCGCTCGCTCCTGGTTCTCCCATCGCCCGCTCCAACCCACGTAGTACCCGGCCGGCAGCGGCACGTCGCGCGCGACCACAGCTCGCGCCTCCTCGACGAACCCCCCGACGTCCCTGTCCTGCACGTTCAGCAGGACCGTCGCCAGCAGGAGTCCGTTCTCGGACGAGATCATGGCGGGGCCGCGCGCGTGCTCGATGTCGGCGACCTCTGAGAGAGGCACCTGCGCACCGCCCGGCGTCGCGACGAGGACTTGTCCGAGTGCTTGCGGATCGCCGCGGTACTTCGGGGCATACCGGACGCGTACCGGGAACCTCCGTCGCCCTTCGATCGTCGTGGTGAGCGCGGTTTCGCCGATGGCGGTTTCGACGACCTGTTGAATGTCGCCGACGCCAACGCCATACCGTGCCGCTGTGGCCCGCTTCACCCCGATGTTGAGGTATTGACCGCTTGTGACCTGCTCGGGATACACGTTGCTGGCGCCCGGCACGCGGCGGACCGCATCGGCCACCCGGCGCGCGAGATCCTCGAGCACGGCGAGATCGGTACCGAAGATCTTGACCCCTACCTCCGACCGAATGCCGGTCGTCAACATATCGATGCGATTGATGATGGGCATCGTCCAGATGTTCGAGACGCCAGGTAGCTGTACGGCCTGACTCATCTCGGCGCGCAGTCTGTCGAGCGTCATCCCGTCGCGCCATTCCGGCTTCGGCTTCAAGTGCACGATGGTTTCCGTCATGTTCAGCGGCGCCGGATCGGTGGACGTGTCCGCCCTCGCGACCTTCGCCACCACGTACGCCACCTCCGGGAACGTCATCAGCGCTGCGTTCTGCGTCTTGGCGATCTCCGTGTTCTCCTCCAGGGAGATGCTCGGGTCGGCGATCGGCATGAACATGAGGTCCCCCTCGTTCAGGGCGGGCATGAACTCACTGCCGATGCCGCGGGCCAGAAACAATGCGCCCGTGAACAAGAGCACAGCGATGGCGATTGTCGAGAGGCGGTGTGCCAGGGCCAAATGGAGCACGGGCTCGTAGAGGCGACGCAGGCCTCGCATGACTGGATTGGCCTCTTCCGCGTGGAATCGGCCGCCGAGCAGCAGCGAACAAAGCACCGGCACGAGCGTGACCGCAATCACGGTGGCCGCGAGGACCGCGAGGGTCTTGGTGAACGCCAAGGGGTGGAAGAGCTTGCCCTCTTGCCCCGTCAGTGCGAACACGGGGATGAAGGCGAGCAGGATGATGGCCATCGAGAAGAAGACGGGCCGTCCAACGAGCCGCGTGGAGTCGCGGACGGTCTCCCACACGCGCCCTCGATCGCGCGGATCGACGTTGCGCTGCTCGACGTAGCGGAAGGCGTTCTCGGTGACGACGATGCCGGCGTCAACGAGCACGCCGATCGCGATGGCGATCCCGGCCAGGCTCATGATGTTCGACGAGATGCCCGCGTAGTACATGCCGAGGAACGACATGAGCACCGCGAGGGGCAGCGGGATGGTCACGATCAAGATCGACCGGAAGTGCATCAGGAACACGACGTGCGCAAGCGTCACGAGTGCGATCTCTTCGAGAAGCGCCGTCCGCAGCGTGTCGACGGACTGCTCGATGAGCTCCGACCGGTCGTAGAACGGGACGATGGAGACGCCGGGGGGCAGGCCGGGCTCAATCTGCGCGATCCGTGCCTTGACGGCGTCGATCACCTGTTTGGTGTTGACTCCCGTTCGGGCTACGACGACGCCGCCGACAGCTTCGGTGGTGCCTTTGACCAGTGATGCCACGCGGAAGGCATCGCCGACCTGGACGTCAGCGACCTGGTCGACGTACACGGGCACGCCGTTGGAGGCCCCGACCACGATGCGCTTCACGTCGTCGACCGACTCGATGAGACCGATGCCTCGGACGATCAGCCAGGCGCCGTTCGACTCGAGGACGTTGCCGCCGACGTTCAAGTTGCTGTCTCGTACCGCCGACACGACGGCGCTCAGCGGCAGGTTGTAGGTCCGCAAGCGATTGGGGTCGACGTCGACCTGGTATTGCTGCACGTGCCCGCCCACCGACGCGACTTCCGCCACGCCCGGCACGGCGTTCAGCTGATAGCGGATGAACCAGTCCTGCAGCGTGCGCAAGTCGCGCAGCGAGTGGCTGGGGCTCTCGACGGTGTACCAGAACACGTGACCGACACCAGTGGCATCGGGGCCGAGTGTGGGCACGACGCCGGCTGGCAAGGACTTCGCCACCAGGCTCATGCGCTCGAGGACGCGCGTCCGCGCGAAGTACAGGTCGACTTCGTCTTCGAAGACGACGTACACCATGGAGAAGCCAAAGGCCGACTGCGACCGGACCACGCGAACGCCAGCCAGGCCCTGCAGGTTGGTGGTGAGGGGATAGGTGACCTGGTCTTCGACCTCCTGAGGGCTGTGCCCAGGCCAGTCGGTGAAGACGATCACCTGGTTGTCGGAGAGGTCCGGGATCGCATCGATGGGGGTGGCTCGCAGTGCCCACCAGCCCCAGCCAGCCAGGCCGAGGTACAGCGCGATCACGATGAAACGGTGCTTCAGTGCAACGTCAATGAGGCGATTGATCATGGGCCACGACACTCGTCATCTCGCGCGCTCGCGCGCGCGCATCTACGGTGCCCGGACGTGAGGTCCGAGCAGAGACACGACGACTGTCAGTGGCTAAACGAGGAAGACGGACAGCAGGATGTGGCGGGGAACAGGTGGGACGACGCTTGGAGCGTCTGGTCGCCACTTCTCGCTGAGGAGTCGTGCGGGGAGACTCGGCGCAACGACGACGCCGGCTTCCATTACAGGTGCGGCCAGGACGACAACGGTAGTTGGGTTCGGTGAGTCCGACTGCTTCTGCTCGGACACCGCACAGCACGCGTCCGCTTCCGCTTGGGTCAGGACATGTTCTGATGGGGACTTCTCGGTGCTGCCCTTGTGCATTGGGCAGTCGGCGTCGGCGCAGCACTCCATTCGGGCTTCGGGAGTGGCTGCCCACCCGGCGCACAGGGCGCCATTGGCGCCAAGGAGCGTCAGGGGCAGCGCGAAGGCGAGAGCACGCCGGAACCGTCCCACAACGTGTCTAGGATGCTCCACGGCCAACGGGGTGTCAAACCGGGATCCCACACGGTTCCTGACGCAGCCCTGGCGTCACGACCAAATCTTTCGCACCTCGCTTTCGAGGTGGTCCTGCCTTGCCTTGACCCACGGCGCGTAGTGTCGCTCCGTGATCTTGATGGAGCTGTGTCCCAGCAGCTTGGAAACGCTGTCGAGCGTGACGCCCTTGAGAAGCAGCGACACCGCGAACGTGTCGCGAAAGCGATGCGGGTGACAATTGGCCACCGGCGGTTCAGCGTTCTCTGCGACCTTCTTGAAGACGCGGTCCCAGCTCTTGACCATGCTCTCGGGCTGACTGCTCCCGTCGTAGAAGAAGTAGCGGTCGTTGTTGTTGGTGACCGACGACAGCTTCCTCACGACGTCCTGTGGGAGCGGACAGTAGACTGGTGTTCCCGTCTTCTGTTGATAGAGAAAGATCCTGTCGTCCGTCAGGCGTTTCCGTTCAAGGCAGGCGGCATCCTGAATTCGGAGGCCGGAGTACCGCAACAGGAGGATCATCGGCTCGATGCGCGGACCGTAGCGCCCGAATGTGATCATCCCCTGAGCCGCCTTCAGGAGCCGGTCGACTTCTTCGTCGGAGTACGGAAGGGTCGGACGATGCGAGACCTTCGTTGGCTTCAGCGCCGCCGCCGGGTTCCGCTCCATCCAGCCGGAGTCCACGCAGAAGCGACAGAACGCTCGCAGGTACTCCAGCCGCTTGGCCGCGGAGAGTGGGGAATACGTCCAACCGTGCCGGAAGTCGCGGAGCCGCTCGACAGTCAGATCCCGGAGCTGCCGGTATCCCTTGCGCTTGCAGTACGCGAGCAGCTTGCCTTCGAGCAGTTCCTGCCGCTTCTTGATGGTCGTGGCCGCCAGGTTTCGCGTTTCCGCCTCCTTGAGGAACTTCTGGATGGCCTCTGCCAAGCTGGGAAGCTCGGGTTTGAGGACGCCGATACGGCCCGTGGACTGCCACTGATGGACGCTGGTCGACGCCGCCGTCCAGTTGGTCGTGTTCATGCTCCGGCGGATGGCCTCGCCGCCGATCGACCCTTGGACCCAGATCGGGCATTGGCACCGGGTCCACTGGTTACCCTTGCTGGAATGGGAGCACGTGGCCAGGTGCCGGCGGTATAGCGCGAGGGCCCCTTGAGGCATGGTCCGAGAGTACTACGGCGTTGAATCGTGCGTACGAGTTTTGTACGGCCACCAGAGGATTCTGTGGTTTCTATCGACTCAATAGCTCAGTGTTTCGCGCCGTTCTCAGTGATCTGATCTGCGAGTAGATACGAATCCCACCCTCTCCGCCAAACACACCTCCGGCGTGACGGCTCCCGCCGCTCACTCATAAGAACGCCCATCGGGGCTGACTTCTTGCGCCTCGGCTGACTGCCCCGAAGGAGAGCATTCCCGCGTGGCCCGACACCGTCGGCGTGGCCGGACTCTAACTAGGCCGAAGCGATATTCAGACTGGGGGACGTCGCGAGGTCGCTACTCAGCGCGTAGCGCCGACGCCGGATCGACGCGGCCCGCCCGTCGCGCCGGCAGGTACGCGCTTGCGATCGCGCATGCAGCGAACAGCACGACTGTCAGGACGACGACGCGGGAATCGGGCGACGGAAGGCCGGCGATCGTCGCGCGAACGGCCGCGTCGCTGACAGGCAGCAACGCCACGCCCACAGCCACCCCGACGATGACCACCAGCAGCATCTCCCGCACGGCGGCCAGCACGACGTCATGCGGCTGCGCGCCAACGGCTTGCCGGATGGCCCATTCCCTCGCGCGAGATGCGACGCCCCAGGACACGCGCGCCCAGAGTCCTACGACGGTCAGCAGCAGGGCGGCGGCGCCGAACACGGTGATGATCCGCGACCGAAGCCGTGGTTGGGTCATCCATTCATTCCGAATCTCGTCCACCGGGCGAGCCGCCGAGAGCGCCTGTGCGGGATCGAGGCGTCCCGCCTCCTCCCGCAGTGCCGCCAATGCGGGAGCGGTGTCGCCTGCCGGGTCGACGAGCACCGTCATGAAGGGCCATGGCACCTGGCGATAGGAGACGTACAACACCGACTCGGCGCGTGCGTCGGTCGCGAGTGGTTGGCGCGCGTCATCCACGACCCCAACAATCGTGAGGGGTGTCGGGTCACCCGCGAGGACGACCTGATGGCCGATGGGATCGGCGTTGCGCCAGTAGCGACGCGACAGTGCCGCGCTGATCACGGCGACGCGTGGCGCGCTAACCCCGTCGCGGTCCTCGATCGCCCGTCCACGCTGAACACTGATGCCAAGCACGGGGAGCGCCCGCGAATCGATGGCGCTCACGAGCGTCGTCTGCGCGTCCGTTGGCTCTCCCTGGCCGTCGATCGAGAACCGCACGTTGCCGTAGATGCGTCCAGGAGGGACGTAGCTGGCGGCGGCCGCCCTGGTGATCTCGGGACGCGCGGCAAGCGCCGTCAGCAGACGCTCGAAGTACTGCGCCTGCGACGGTTCCTCTCGGTAGCGTGTGTCTGCGAGTGAGATATCGATCGCCAGCACGCTGGCGCTGGGCGGGGCCGCGACGTCGAGCGCACGGCGGAAGCCGCTGAGCACCGCCGCCGCGGTGCACAGCAGCACAAGAGAGAGCGCGACCTGGAGCCCCAACGCCAGTCGATGTCCCCAACGCTCCGACGCCGCACCCCGGCTGGTCACGAGGCGGCTGGCGCGCCGCGTCGTCAGCCACGTCGGCACGGCCGTCGTGGTGAGCGCGAGGAGGGCGAGCAAGCCGGCCATGACACATACGACGCGGACGTCGATACGAGGCTCGAAGTCGTACTCGAGCGACGGCGACACACCGACGGCGCCAAACAGGCGCACGAACACGCCGGCGAGCCAGATGCCGCCCACGATTCCAGCCAGCGCCCAGACGCCCGCCTCGGCCATGAATTGTCGAGCCACGCGTCCGGCCGAGGCGCCAAGCGCCATGCGAACCATCAGTTCGGGCCTGCGGGCACGCATCCACGCCAGGGTCAGCCCGACCAGGTTGATGCCGGCGACCGCGAGCAGTGCCAAGACAGCCGCACCAAGCGCCTGCAGGGCACCGCGCGAGTCGCCAAGCATCAGCTCGCGTAACGGGACGACTCGCGCCTTCCAACGGTCAGTGGTGTCCGGATGGTCGGCGGCCAGCTGCCGATACAGCGACTGCAACTCGCGCTCGGCGTCGACGGCGGTGAGCCCCTCACCCAATCGGGCCATGACGCCGACCATGTGGAATCGACGCTCGGCGCGTTCCGGCTCGGTCATGATCCACGGCAGCCACACGTCGGACTTGCCGATGGTCTTGAACGAGCGAGGCATAACCGCGACGAGTGTGTGGGTCACGCCGTCGAAGAGGACCGTAGAGCCCAGCATGTCGGGCCGGCGATTGAACTGCCGCTCCCACAACCCGTCGGAGATGATGACGACGCGACCATCGCCCCGGAAGTCACCGGCGCCGAAGGCGCGCCCTCTCGCGGGGACGACGCCCATCACGTCGAAGAACGCCTCAGTCACCTTCGTGCCGACGACCCGCACCGGTTCACGCGGGCCAGCGAGGCTGCCCTCGACTTGCCCGAGTCCGACGACGTGCGGGAGCGCCCGTACTCGCCCCGACCAGTCCAAGAAGTTGGCGGCCGTGACCGACATGAGGCCGCGCTCCGGGTGGCTCTCCATCACGGCCACGAGCTGGTGAGCCTCGGGATAGGGGAGCGGCCGCAGGGCTACCGCATCGACAACGGCCCAGAGGCCTCCGGCCATCCCGACGCTCAGTGCGAGCAAGCTGGCTGTCAGCAACGGCACGGTCGGGCGGTTGCGCAGAACCGCCAGCGCGAAGCGAACGTCGGTCAGCCAGCCCATGCTTATGTCTCCGCGCTCCGCCGACGCGCCACGTCGCCACCACTCGCGACACGTGGGCACATCAATCGTGTCGCCTGCGGCTCTCGGAAAACGGCCCGGGCCGTGGCTTGTCCAGACAACGCTCGTGAGCTGTCATAGTCGAGTTCAGTCCGCAGTGCGTCGCACCGGCGGCCTACTGCCTCAGTGCCTCGGCCGGGTCGCTTCGGGCCGCACGCCCTGCGGGCCCGAGCGTCGCCGCAATGCCGAGCACGACCGCGACCGTGCCCGCGCCAGCGAGCGACAGTGGGTCGTGCGCAGACGTCCCCACCAGCATCGAGGCAACCAGCCGGCCCATCGCCAGCGCCGCCAGCATCCCGGCCGCCACCGCCATGGTCAGGACTGCCACGGCATCGCGAACCGCATCCCAACGCAGACGCGCGGGGCTCGCGCCGAGCGCCGCTCGAATTCCAAACTCACGCCGGCGGAGGGTCACAGCCAGGGACACCATGGCCGCCAAGCCGATGGCCGCGAGTCCGGCGGCCAGGCTGCCGAATCCGAGCATGACGCGCATGGCGAAGCGCCAGGGCCCGGTCTCCCTGGCTATGGCGTCGCCCATCGCGACGACGGCGCCGACGTGGGCCGCCGGATCGAGTTCGCGGACGAGAGCTCGTAATGCCGCGACGGGCACCTCGGTGCTGGGATCGGTGCGGACCATGAGGTGCTTGACCCGCATGGTCGACTGCGCAGCCGAGAGGTAGACATCAAGCCGTGGATCGGTCACCCCTCGATAGCGGACGTCCTCCACCACGCCGACGACACGCATCCAACGGAACTGGTTCGGCGGTCCGACACCTCGCTGGGTTGGGACGACGAGCCGTTGGCCGATGGGATCGCGGCCCGGCCAGTAACGCGCGGCCGCTGACGCACTCACGATGACGGCGTCCTCGGCGCCCGCGCGATCCGTTGCCGCAAAATCACGTCCGCCAATCAGTCGCGTGCCCAACGTGGCGAAGTAGCCCGGCGTCACCGCTTGGATGTTCGCCAACGGGTTGGCGCGCCACGGCGCGTCCGGACCCAAGCCCTCTTGGCCGAAGAGGACGGGTCTCCCGTCCATGCCGATGGCACCACTGAGTGGCTTCACGTAGACGGCCCCCACCTCTCGGACTCCTGGGATGGCCTGCGACCGAGCGATCAAGGCATCGTAGAACCGGTCCCACGCACCAGCATCCTGCGTCGAGGGTTCGACTTCGATGGCGGTCAGGCCTCGTGATTGGAAGCCGAGGGCCGTGCTGTCGAGTGCGACGACGCTGCGGACGAAGAGGAGTGCACCCGTCAGGACGACGATCGCCAGCGCGACCTGCCAACCCACCACCAGCCGCTGCCACCGCCGCTCTCTTGGGTGCATTGCCGTTCGAGCGCCGGTCGTGAGCGTGGGCCCAGGCGTGACGCGTCCCACAAACCATGCCGGCCATAGAGCCGTGAGGATCGTGACGACACCAACCATCGCTGTCAGCGCCGTGAGCACGGACGCATCGACCGTGGTCGTGTCGAGGCGCGGCACGTCCAGTGGCGCAACGAGGACCAGCGTGCGAACGACGGCCCACGCCACCGCCAGCGCTGCCACCCCGCTCGTGACTGTGAGGAGCACGCATTCTACAAGTGCCCGTGTCAGCAGTGTGGAGCGGCTCGCGCCGAGCGCCAGGTGCATGGCGAGAGCGCGATCCTGCCGGGCAGCGCGAAACACCAGCAAGCCTGCGACGCTGCTGCATGCGAGCAGCAGCATGAGTGCGGCGCCCACCTGCATCACCCATAACGCCGGCTGAGCCGGTCCGGTCACCCAGTCCAGCACCGGCGTGATCACTGCGTCGGCGTTGCGACTTGTGCCATCGCCGCGTCGGATGGCCTCAGTGACCACCTGCGCCGCAACGGATGGCGTGACGCCCGTCCGAAGGCGCCCAAGCGCGTAGAACACGCGCAGCCTCGCGAGAGTCCAGGCCTCCTCCGAGGGATCGGTCGCCCCCCGCGCAGCGGCACGAAGCAAGGGGGCCGCCGGCAACCAGAGGCGTGCGCCGCGGGGGAAGTCGAACTCGGCCGGCATGACACCGACAATCTCGATGACGTCAGGTGGCGCATCGGCCGGCGAGAGGCCGAGATCTTGTGCCCGCAGCGTGGCGCCAACCACTCCGGGATCGCGGTCGAAGCGCTCACGCCAGAGGGCGTCACTGAGCACGGCGACGCGTGGGCCGACGCCCACCTGGTCATCCGCATCGAGCGTGCGTCCAAGGGCTGGTTGGGCGCCCACGACATTGAAGAACCGACCTGACACGCTGGCGTACGGGACGCGCTGTTTCGGTTCATGCTCCTCACCGATCGCAAGCGTCCAGTTCACGGAGCTGAACACCGCCACGTCGTCGAGCGCGTTGTGTGCGTCCCGGCGCCATCGCTCAGCTTCACCCAGTGCCACCTCGATCACCGGCGCGTGGCTGGCGATGTCGCGTTGCCAGAGAAGTACGATGCGGTCCTGGTTGGCGAAGGGCAGGGGCCGCAGCAGTACGGCGTTCACCACGGCGTAGATTCCCGCCGTCGTGCCGAGTGTCGTCGCCAAGAGGACGATCGCGAGGACCGAGACAGCGCGATCACGGGTGAGGCCCCGGATCGCAGTCCAGATGTCGAGGCTCATTGTGGGGGCATCGTAACAGCGATTCTGGATTCAGCTGCGGCCCAGAGACGGGCGGCACCGGCTCGTCTGTGAAAGCGGTCCGGCGTAGCGGGCGCCTGCTGCTTGACATACGCACGTGTGTAATACTAAGTAATTAGTATGCGTAAGCGGGCGCCCGGCCTCACCCCCCAGGAACTGGAAATCATGAAAGTCGTGTGGCCTCTCGGCAAGGCGACCGTCCGCGACGTGTACGAAGACCTGCGCACGCGACGCGACATCGCCTACACGACGGTGCAGACGATGATGAACCTGCTCGAAGGCAAGGGCCATCTCGCGAAGTCGCCGGGGCCCAAGGCTCAGCTGTACGCCCCGACGAAGCCCCAGGCGCAGGT
>NZ_JALHPM010000116.1:0-21874 GCF_022842525.1 Luteitalea sp. | reverse complement strand
GCCCGATGGCCCCGCCGTGAGGCGAGCCGGGCCGAGCCAAAGGCGACGGCCCACAGCACCGGCGCCCCGAGCTGCGCTTCATTCTGAATCTTGAATGTCAGCGAAGCCCGCCTGAATTACTCAGGCCCCTGCCTCATCCAGAATCCGGTGCAGCACGGCATCGGTATCGGTCAGCGGCAGGTTGCTGATGTAGAAGTGGCGGACGCCGGCCGACCGCAGGGTGCGGATGGTGCGGGCGCAGATGGTCTCGGGTGACGCCCCGGCGCCGAACTCGGCGACCAGTTCGTCGACCGGTACGGGCATGAAGCCGGCCAGCATGTCGAGGGTCCGGCGACGCGCGCTGCGGTAGTAGAACACCCCGAACACGCCCGGCATCGTCACGCCACGGCGCGCGGCCTCGCCGAGGAAGCGCTCGACGTCGTGCACCTGATGATGCGTCGCCACCTGCGTGAGGTAGTACTCGCCGGTGAACTCCGGGGCGCAGAGGAAGTCGACCTGGCGCTCCGGGTGCCGATTCGGGTTGGCCCAGCCACCGAGCACCAGCGACGGCTGGCGGGCGCGAATGGCGGCCCGCAGTTCCCAGGCGTGCTCGACGCAGCGCGGCGTGCCGACCGTCTTGTCGCCGCCGAGCACCACCAGCGACGGAAAGCCGTGCAGGTGCGCCCGATCGGCGTACGTCAGGCAGTACTGCAGCGTGTGCTTGGACGTCAGGAACGGCACGACATGGTCGCGCGGCACATCGTCGCCGAGGTTCAGCACGAGGTGACGGAGGTTGTCCTCTTCCTGCGCACCGACGGCGCTGTCGGTGAGGCACACGTGGTGTCCGCGCCGCACCAGGCGCCGCACCGCGTGGTAGGTGTCGATCCACGCGTCGATGCCCGCCGACGCGCTCAGTTCGGCGCGCGGCGGGCGAAGTTCGACCGCGTAGACGGAGGACGACCCGGACAGGGCGTCAACGAAGGGAGGAATCGTCAGTCCACCTTCTGCCGCTTGACCTTGTATCCGGCAGGCACGGTGAACAGGTCGGCGGCAAGGGGATCGGCCGAGATGCTGGTGACGGTGGTGTTGATCTCGCCGCCGCCCATCTTGGCGAAGATGCCCGCCATCGGGCCGTCGCCCGAGAGCTTGATCACCTGGCGCGACTCGAGCGGAATGCCCTTCTCCGCCATCGAGCGATAGAGCGCCATCATGCCCTTCGCGTTGCCGGGCTGGGCCTTGGCCGCGCGCGGATCGCCGAAGAAGAAGCCCTTGTCGGCGGCGGCCATGTAGAACGCCGCATAGTCCTTCGCGCCGGGGGCGTCGGTGGACAGGTACGCCGGACCACTGATGGTCACGGTCATGGCCATGCCCTGCGCCATCTCCGACTTCACCGAAACGCTGAGGTCGTGGCCCGCGGCCTTGTAGCCGGCCACGTTCTTGCTCTCGCCCGTGGGCGTGATCTTGACGTCGACGCCGCTAGCCGCAACGCCCGCGCCCTGCATGGTCTTCTGCAGGTCGGCGACATTCCAGATCTCGGCTTCCTTGTTCTTGTGATTGAGACTGATCAGCTCACCGGCGTCCACGTCCATGATCGTGGAGAGCTGGTTGCCCCCCATCGTCTGGTCGGTGCGCATCTTGCTGCCCTTGATGTAGGTGACCGTCTCCCCCGACGGGCTGCGGCCCATCATCTTGCCGGTCATCTGCGCCACCATCTTGACGTCGGCCGAGGCCGTCGTCGCGCAGGCCACGAGGCCGAGTGCCACCACCACTGTACGAAGACGCATCTTGCTTGACTCCTCCACTGGAACAACAACGACCCCGGGGGACCGGAACGCACGAACGACGCCGCGGAAGGGCCGTGTGGCGCTGACCCTCGAAGTATAGAATACGGAGGCCTTCCCGACAGGACGCCCAGACATGAGTGAGATCACGTTTCTCGGGGCCGCCCAGACGGTCACCGGCTCCCGACACCTGCTCCGTACGTCCACCGGACAGCGCGTCCTCGTCGACTGCGGGATGTTCCAGGGCCTGAAGGCCCTCCGCGAGCGCAACTGGCACGAACTCGGCGTCCCGCCGACGTCACTCGACGCCGTCCTGCTGACTCACGCCCACCTGGACCACGTCGGCTGGCTGCCCCGCCTGGTCGCGGCCGGCTATCGCGGTCGCGTGTACTGCACACCGGGCACCAAGGACCTGTGCTCGCTCGTGTTGCCGGACGCCGGACGCATCCAGGAAGAGGACGCGCGCCAGGCCAACAAGCATCACTACACGAAACACTCCCCCGCGCGCCCGCTGTTCACCGAAGACGATGCGCGGCGCGCCCTCACACTGCTGCAGCCGGTCGGCTTCGGCGTGCCGCTGCAGGTCGCTCCCGGGGTCACGGCGGAGTTCATTCGCGCCGGTCACCTGCTCGGATCGGCCTTCATCCGGGTGACCCAGGCGGACGCGCCACGCACCATCCTCTTTGGCGGCGACCTCGGACGCTACGGACGTCCGGTGCTGCCCGATCCGACGCCGGTGGCCGAGGCCGACGTCCTGCTCGTCGAATCGACCTACGGCAATCGCACCCATGCACCAGACGATGGCGGGGCGGCGCTGACCGAGGTGATCGTGCAGACGCACGAGCGGGGCGGGCGGTTGGTGATCCCGTCGTTCGCCATCGGACGCGTGGAAGAGCTCCTCTACTGGCTGCAGCGCCTGGAGAAGGAAGGCCGCATCCCGTCGATGCCCACCTACGTCGACAGCCCGATGGCGGCCGAAGCCCTGCAGTTCTACAGCTCGCGCCCCGATGAGCTCGACCCGGAGATGCATCCGGTGCCCCGCGGCCCGATGTTCGACACACGTCGCCTGCACGTGATCAAGGACACCGAGGAATCCAAGGCGCTGACCCGCTCGTCCGGACCCGCCATCATCATCTCCTCGAGCGGGATGGCCACGGGCGGCCGTGTGCTGCACCACCTGAAGAGTCTGTTGCCCGACCCGAAGAACACGGTGTTGTTCGTCGGCTACCAGGCCGCGGGGACGCGAGGCCGACTGCTGGTCGATGGCGCGCAGACCGTCAAGATCCATGGCCAGGTGATCCCCGTCGGGGCCCGCATCGTGCGCAACGACCAGATGTCGGCGCACGCCGATCGCGACGAGATCCTCCGCTGGCTGCGCGGCTTCTCGCGCCCACCGGCCCGCACGTTCCTCGTGCACGGTGAAGACGAGGCGATGAGCGCGCTGGCCGCCACGATCCGCCAGGAACTCGGCTGGGACGTGCATCAGCCTCGGCATCGCGAGACCGTGTCGCTTGGCGGTCGGTCCCAAGGAGCACCTGAGGCGTGAACGGGCGTCGCCACCTCCTCGAGCGCGTCGGTCCGGCGGCCGTCGTGCAGCTCTACGCCGACGCCTTCGAGCACCTGTCGGCCGCCGACAAGCGACTGGCGTGGCACCTCTACGAGGCCGCGCTGGCAGGGCGCGACATCTACATCGATCAGCGCTACGAGCACGGGTTGCTGATGCGCGACGTGCTGGAGGCGCTGCTGGCGGGCCGCGACGCCATCGAGGCGACGGTGGCGGATGCCATCGAGCGCTACACGAAGCTGTTCTGGATCAACTCGGGCCCCTACGACCACATCACCTCGCGGAAGTTCGTCCTCGAGATCGACCAGGCGCAGTTGCTGGCCGCCATCCTCGGGGTGAGAGGCGCGGGGCGTGAGGTGCCGCTGGGCCCGCATGCCTCGCCCGAGGCGTTCGTGGCCGCGCACGCGCGCGACTTCCTCGACGACACGTACCGGCCGATGGTGACGAGCAAGACGCCGGCGCCCGGTGAGGACATCCTGGCCGCCAGCGCCAACAACCTGTACAAGGGCGTCTCGTCAGCAGATCTCGACGGGTTCGAGGAGACGTTCGCGCTCAACTCGCGTCTCGTGCGCGGTGGGGACGGCGCGCTGCACGAGGAGGTCTACCGCGTCGGCGGTCGATACGGCGCGACGATCGCGCGGATGGTCGGCCACCTCGAAGCGGCGCTGGCCGTCGCGCCGCCAGCGACGGCGGCGGCGCTCGCGGCGCTCGTGCGCTTCTACCGCACGGGGGCGGAGGACGACCGACGCGCCTACGACATCGCATGGGTGGCCGACACGACGTCGGCCGTCGACACCATCAACGGTTTCATCGAGGTGTATCTCGACGCGCGCGGACGCAAGGGCGCCTTCGAGGGCATCGTCTTCCACGAGAATCCGGAGAAGACGGCCGACATCCGTCGCATCGCCGAGCACGCCGCGTGGTTCGAGGCCCACATGCCGTACGACGTGGCCTTCCGACGCACCGACGTGGTCGGGGTGTCTGCGCGCGCGATCGACGTGATCGTGGAGTGCGGGGACGCCGGCCCGATGACCGCCATCGGCATCAACCTGCCCAATGACGAAGCCATCCGCGAGGTCCACGGCAGCAAGTCGGTCTCGCTCGCCAACGTGGTCGAGGCTTACGAGCAGTCGCAGCCGGAGAGCCTGCGCGAGGAGTTCTGCTGGTCCGCGGAGGAGCGCGCGCGGTCGAAGCGGTGGCAGGCGCTGGCGGGCGAGCTGACCACGAGCCTTCACGAGGTGATCGGCCATGGCTCCGGGCGCATGGCCCCCGGCGTCGGCTCGCCGCAGGCGGTGCTGCGCGAGCAGTACTCGACCCTCGAGGAAACCCGGTCCGACCTCGTCGCCCTGCACTTCATCGCCGATCCCGTGATGGTCGACCTCGGCCTGATCGAGGCCGAGCACCATGCCGATGTCGTGCTGGCCGAATACGAGGGCTACGCGCGCAACGCGCTCGTGCAGTTGCGGCGCGTGCGGCGGGGTACGCATCTCGAGGAAGATCACATGCGCAATCGCCAGGCCATCGTGCACTGGCTGATGGCGCACACGACGGCGATCGACCGACGCACACGCGAGGGCCGCACGTTCTACGTGGTCGTCGACGTCGAGGCCTTCCGTGCCGGTGTCGGACGCATGCTGGCCCTGGTGCAGCGCATCAAGTCGGAGGGGCGGTACGACGAGGCCGTGGCGCTCTTCGAGGCGCATGGCATCCACTTCGACCCCGCGCTGCGCGACGAGGTGGTCGCGCGCGTCGATCGCCTCGACCTGCCGTCCTACACCGGCTTCGTCATGCCGCGGCTGGCACCGGTGCTGGATGCCACTGGCGCCATCGCCGACGTGGAGGTGTCCTATCCGCTCGATCTCGCGACGCAGATGTTCGAGTACTCGTCCCGCTATGCCATGCCCGTCGAGGACCGGCGTTCCCTGGAGCCGTCGACCTTCCGGTCCTCGTAGCCGTCGACCTTCCGGTCCTCGTAGCCGTCGATCTTCAGATCGACGGATCGTCGCCGCGCTGCTCGTCGGGATGCTCGTAGCGGTCGGACTTTGTCCGACGGTCGCCTCGGCTCAGGTGACTGCCGGACAAAGTCCGGCAGTTACAGGTCCGGTGAGGCAGGCGCAAACGCCCGACGTGCGGTCGGTGCTGGTGGCGGCCGGAGACGCACGTGTGCAGAGCGCAGCGCACCGGGCGGCCGTCGACGCGGCGCTGGCGACGGGGACGGCCGAGGCCCGCGTGCTCGCCCTGCGGGCGATTGGGCGCACGCGCCGCGCGGAGTTCCTGCCGACCGCGGTCGCGTCCCTGAGTCACCCGTCGATGGACGTCCGTCGAGAGGCGGCGTTCGCCGTGGCACACATCGGCAGCGGGGCCCCCGGCAGTCACCAGCACGCGCAGGCGGCCCTCGCGCAACGCCTGGGCACCGAGTCGGACCCGTTCGTGACGGCCAGTCTGGCCGAGTCCCTCGGCCGCCTGCCGCTTGCCGACCTGCCGGCGATTGACGACGCCGCTCAGCTGTTGTCGGGGGTCTCGGCGCGCATCGGTGACGGCCCCGCCAGGGCCGTCGTGTCCGTCGGGTTGGCCCGCGGCGCCGAGGCCCTGGCTCGACGCGCCCGCAGCCTGCCGGCGACTGGTGTCAACGCCCCGCGCCTGGTGGCCCTCCTCGAGACCCTGCTGGACCGCCACGCACGCCCGACCCCGGGTGCCGTGGCGCCGCAGGACGTGCTCGATCGACGTGTGCGACGGATGGCCATCGCTGGCCTCACGACCCTGCGCGCGCTGTCACCCAAGCGGCGCGCGACGGCGGCCAGTGATCTCGACGCGCAGGTGCGCCGCCTCGCCGTGCTCGATCTGGCGTCCGGCACAGAGGTGACCGAGGCGGAGGCCCGCGTGGCGTTCTCCGACGACGCGATGCTGGTGCGACATGCGGCCGTGGCACGTCTTGGGGCCAGGCTGCCCACGCTCGCCGAGCGCGCCGCCACGGACACCCACGTCGCCGTGCGCCTCGCGGCGATCGATGCCCTCGGCGAGGCCAGCGCCTGCCGCACGGTCTGCCTGGAGGCGTTGCGGCAACCGCACACGCGCGACACGTGGCATCAGGCCGCCCATGCCCTCGTGGCCCTCGCCCGCACGGACGCCGACGCCGCCCGCCCACAGGTGGTCCGAGCCACGGCGTCCGACATCTGGCAGGTGCGGATGTACGCGGCTCGCGCGGCGGGTCTGACCGCTCAGGGCGACGTGATCGCGCGCCTCGCCGCGGACGCCAATCCCAACGTCCGGCACGCGGCCCTCGTCGCATGGCGCCAGGCCGCCCTGCCGAATCTCGCCGATGCCGCCGTCGCTGCGCTGACGAGTGACGATGGCCAGCTGGTGCTGGAGGCGGCCACCGCGCTGCAGGGCGCCGCCGCGGGCCTTGTGCCGCGGACCACCATCGTCGCGGCGCTGCGCGCGGCCCTGGCGCGCCTGACGGAACAGCGGCGGGAGACGTCACGCGATCCGCGCGTGGCGCTGCTCGAGCGGATCGACGAACTCGATCCGGAGCGGGCGACGACGTTGCGCCCCTACCTGACTGACTTCGACCCGTTCCTGGCCGAGCGCGCGGCGGCGTTGCTGGCGGCGCGGGGTGTGAACGCCACACCAGCCGCGGCACGCCCAGACGCCCGCGCCACGGACGTGCCCACGTGGGACGTCATCGAGGCACTCGGGCGCACGACGGTCCACCTGACCTTCAGCGGGAACCGGACGATGGTGTTGCGGCTCTACGCCGAGCAGGCGCCGACCGCGGTGGCTCGCTTCGTGGCCCAGGTCAAGGCGGGCGACTGGAACGGACGCACCTTCCATCGGGTCGAACCCGGTTTCGTCGTTCAGGGCGGCAGCCCGGCGGCCAACGAGTACGCGGGTGCGGCGGCGTTCGCCCGCGACGAGTTCTCCGCGCTCAGTCACGTGCGCGGCACGGTGGGCATCTCGACGCGCGGACCGGACACGGGCGACGGTCAGATCTTCATCAACCTGGTGGACAACGTGCGCCTGGATTTCGGCTTCACGATCGTCGGATCGATGGTCGGCGACCCGCGCCTGATCGACGACATCGTCGAGGGCGAGGTCATCGTGTCGGCAACCACCCAATGACGGGCGCGGACGGCGAGCCGGTCGTGCGGCCGGGCGGCGAGGACGTCATGGGCGTCACACACACGCCCGTCTACTCGGTCGAAGAAGCCGCGGCCGTCGGCTTCGTGCTGCGCCTCGGTCGCGCGCTGCACGGCTACGGCTTCTCGGCCGATGCCCTCGAGCACGCCCTGCAGGGGATGGCCGATCGCCTTGGACTCGAGGCACAGTTCTTCACCACACCGACGTCGATTTTCGCGGCGTTCGGCCCACCGGAACAGCAGCACACGCACCTGATTCGCGTCTTCCCCGGGGACGTCGATCTGGGCAAGCTGGCGCGCCTCGACGCGGTCTCGCGCGACGTCGAGCAGGGCCGGGTCGGTGTGGTCGAGGGATCGGCGCGCATCGACGCCATCATCGCGCTACCGCCGCTGTCCCGACCGGTCGTCCGCGTGCTGGCGTACGGCGTGGCGTCTGCGGCCGTCTGCCGCATCCTCGGGGGCGGGCTCAACGAACTGGTGGTCGCTGGCCTTGCCGGCCTGCTGACGGGCGTGATCTCGCTGGCGTCCAGACGGCTGCCGCACGGCACGCACGTCTTCGAGTTGGTCGCCGCGTTCGCCGTGTCGCTGCTGGTGACCTGCATCGCCTCGATCGGCGACCTCCGGCTGTCGGTGCCGACGGCCACCCTGGGTGGCGTCATCGCCCTGCTGCCCGGGCTGACCGTGACGGTGGCGATGACCGAGCTGGCGCGACGTCACCTGGCGGCGGGGACGGCCAGGCTGAGTGGCGCGTTCCTCGTGTTCATCGCCATCGCGTTCGGCGTGGCGGTCGGCGGCGAGGTGGCGCAGGCGCTGGTCGGCGACGTCCGTTCGTCGGCACCGCGGCGCCTGCCGGAGTGGACGCTGACGCTGGCGCTGGGCATCGCGCCGCTGGCCTTCGGCGTGCTGCTCCGGGCCAGGCTGCGTGACTTCCCATGGCTCTGGCTGTCCAGCACGGTCGGCTACAGCGCCGTGCGGCTCGCCGCCCTGTCGTTCGGCCCGGCCATGGCGGCGTCCGTGGACGCCCTGGTGGTCGGCGTGCTGGCCAACCTGTACGACCGGCGCGGCTTCGGACCGGCCGCGGTCGCCCTCGTGCCAGGGGTCCTGCTGCTCGTGCCCGGCAGCATCGGGTACCGGTCGCTGACCAGCCTGCTCGATCAGAACGTGATCGTCGGCGTCACGGCCGGCTTCACCATGATCCTCACGGCCGTCGCCATCGCCGCCGGGTTCCTCGTCTCCAGCGTGCTGGTGCCCACCAGAAACAATTCACAATTCAAAATTCACAATGAAGCGCGGGGCGGGCCGGGTCAGGCCTAGCCGGCACTGAATGGGGCCGACCCGCTGATGTCGGTCTGCCGTCAGCGGCGCTGTTCTTTTCCCGACACCAGCCGATTCCCTGACTGTCACCGCCCGGAGCGTCTGGGCAAGCCTGACCGGCTTGACGGTCAAGGAGAGGCACGCCCGTGCATACGGTGCTGTACTACGTTCAACACGACAACGAGGTGCCGGTGCTGGTGCCTGTCGAAGTGCTCTCGCGGGAACCCGATCGTCAGGGGAACCTGAAGCTTGCCGAACCGCTCAAGCTCCGGGACCTGGTGGTGGACTCGGTGCCGCTGACGCGGTGCTACGAGTACGACCCCTACCTCGCCCATGCCGTGCAGGCCTACGCGGCGCAGGTGACGACGCTCGTGCGCGTGTCGCAGAGTGTGATCGAGGGACTGGCGGTGCCGGTGACCCCGCCGCAAGGCATGTTCACGGCGATGGACGCCAGGGTGCACTGACCCTGTTCGCCCCGCACTTCATTCTGAATTTTGAATCTTGAATCGAAGTTGCTGATCCGGCCCATACGTCCGCAGGTAGTTCTTCAGACGCAACTTCTTCACGGTGCTGTCGCTGCTCATGTACCTGATGACCCCGAAGATCTCGCGCCGCGGCGCCCAGGGGCGGTCGTAGCGGCCCAGCACCCAGAAGATGCCGCTGTAGGAGTTGGGGTCACGGCCATCGAGCGCGTACTTGTTGTTGAGCTCGATCATGACGGCCAGCGCGTTGCGCGGGTGGGCCGTCCACTGCAGGATCTTCTTGCCCCAGAGCATGCGCAGATAGTTGTGCATGCGCCCCTCCTGGACGAGCTGACGCTGCGCCGCATTCCAGACCGGGTCGTACGTGTTGGCGGCCTCGAGCTCGGCGAGCGTGTAGAGATGCTCGCGCGTGTCGCTGGCGTGGGCGTCGAGTGAGGCGCGAGCCCAGTCGGGCAGCGACTCGTACTGGTCGTAGTCCTCGCGGTTGGCCGCGAAGTTGAACCCCACCTCGCGCCAGGTGATCAGCTCGTCGAAGAAGGCTTCGACGGCGGCCGGCGCGCCCCACCACCCCTCCCGGCTGCCATTGACCTTGGTTGAGATCGAACGTGTGGTCCAGCCGACCTGTGTCGCGACGTCCGCGAAGACGCGATGGGCTCCGATGTGCCCGAAGTGCAGCCAGGGCGACAGACCAGACGCGGCGTCGCTGTCGGGCTGACTCCGCTCCTCGTGATACTTCGCGAGCCCGTGGGTCAGGAACTGGGCGAGGCGGGCCTGCGCTGCGACGTCGCCTCCCACAAGCACCGATGAGGGCGAGACGACGTGGTCGATGGGCAGAGCGGCCAGTGCCCTCACCCCACCCCTCAACAGCTCATCCTCGGCCTCAGGCCATCGCGTCCGCACGTCGTCTGCAATCGGCGCGAGACGGGCGGGGGCGCGTTCGAGCGGCTGTGCCAGCGGCGCGTGCACGAGGTGGGGCGCCAGCGACTTCTGCAGGTAACGCCTGAACGAGTAGGCCGTCGGATAGACGGTCGTCGTCGCGCGCATCGGCATCAGGCCGTTGCCGTCCACGGCCTCGAGCCGGCAGTCGAGCCGTCGCGCCGCCGCCTCGACCATGCGAGGGAGGAAGAAGGCGGGATAGTCGTCGGTGACGACCAGCGCCGCGTCCTGCGCCAGGCGTTCCAGCAGGCCCTTGCCGTGTCCGGCTGAGGGTTCGACGTAGGCGTAGTACGTCACGCCCATCGCCGCGGCGGTGACCCGATGATCGGCCATCCCCCGCAGCACGAAGGCGTGAAATCGGTCGCTCGCCCAGGGATAGCCGACCCGCAGCGGCTCGAAGATCAGCAGCGGCAGGTCGAGGGCGGCGGCCCTGGCCACCGCGTGCTGCAGGCCGAAGTTGTCCTCGAGCCGACGCGACGCGATCATCCAGTAGAGGACATACCGCGCGCCACGTCGCGGCGGTGCGTCACGGACGACGCGGATCCGGGACGGGGGGACTTCGAGCAATTCAGGCGGGTTCGGCGACATTCAGCATTCACAATGAAGGGTCGAGGCGAGCGACCTCAGCGCTTCGCTGGGTCTGCACCCAGAAGGAGACGCCCCTCGGCAGCCTGGAGGTGCTCCCCGTCCCCTGCGCAGGACGTTTCTGCCGTCCGGGCATTGGCACACCGATTGAATCATGGAGTCGCCGAGACTGCGCCGGGTCAACGGGGTGCGAACACCGTAAAGGCAGGCGCTGGCATCGCCGCACTTCGTCGTCAGTGGGCGGCTCGTGTGCAGTCTCTTCAGGACCGGGGGGATGTCGTGGTGGATGCGCAGGGGGCGTGTCTGCGGCGGCGTTCCCCCTTTTCGTTCCGCGCCAGCTGTGCCGGGACCAGGGGAATGGTCATGTCGCGTCTCGTTCGTCCCGTTCTTGCCGTTGTCCTGGCGGTCACGCTTGCCGGGTGCGCCATGCGGGCCCGCTCCATCTCCGACATCCGCGACGACCCGGGCCGATACGACAACCGCCAGGTCGAGGTGACCGGCCGCGTCACCAGCGCCTGGAGTGTCCCGCTGGTGCCCTACGGGCTCTACAAGATCGACGATGGGACAGCGGAGATCACGGTGCTGTCTCGGGAGCGCGGCACGCCTTCGAAGGGCGCGCTCGTGAAGGTCCGGGGCGATGTGCGCGAAGTCGCCAACTTCGGCGCGACCTCGGTCGGGCTGCACATCGAGGAGCGCGACAGGAACGTCGTGCGACGGTAGCGACGCCGGATCGCGGGGGCGTCACTGCGGGACTGACAGCAGTCGCCCCTCGACCCCCGCTCTCGCGAGCCGGGAGAAGTACTGGTACGCCGCCCGCGAGATGTCGGTGATCGCCCGGTCTCCGGCGGCATCGTCTGCGAGAAAGCTGGTCATCACGCAGATCAGGTAAGGGCGGCCCTTCAGGTCGACCCACGCGATTTCGCTGCGCACGCCGTCGAGGGCACCGGGTTTGGCGGCCACCGGCACGCCGGGGGGGATGCCCGCGCGCACGGCGGTTGGACCGTACTCGCGCAGGATGCGGATGGCCTCGGCCTGGCTCGAGGGTGTCAGCCCGCGGCCGGTCCGGATGGCGTCCATGACGGTCACCAGATCGGCGGCACTGGCGACGTTCTCTTCGCCACGTGCAGCGGCATCGCCATCCATCATCCTGCGGCGCAGGCGATAACCCGGAGCGCCGAGTGCCTGCATCCGCGTGGTGATCGTCTCGGCGCCGAGCGTGTCGATCAGCACGTTGGTGGCCGTGTTGTCGCTCAGCAGGATCATCAGCAGCGCGTGGTCGCGCAGCGAGAGCCTCGGCGACGACAACCGCTGCAGGATGCCGGCGCCACCGACACGGCTGGCTGTCGGCAGCGGGCGCGGGTCGTCCAGGGCAAGGGCCCCGGCATCGGCGCGAGCGAAGAGCTCGTGGAGGATGCCGATCTTGATGGTCGACGCGGTCGGGAACGGCTCGTCGGCGCGTCGGGCGAAGCGCTCGCCGCTCGTGAGGTCGACGACCAGGTAGGCGATGGAGCCGTCGACGGCGCTCGCCGTGGCCTCGAGCCGCCGCGAGAACTGCGCGGCGAGTTCTGCGGGCTTGGTCAACAATTCAGGCGCACTTCGCTGACATTCAAAATTCAGGAATGAAGCGCGGGTCGATGGAACGCCAAACGGCTTCACCGTCAACAATTCAGGCGCAGCACCGCCATCACGTCGCAGCCCAGACTCGTGAAGTCCGGTACTCCGATCCTGAATTGCCCCGGCTGGGGAGAGCGGCGCTGACGCCCGGTGGAGGTGCCCCGCCCCGCGCTGCATCCCTGAAGTGTGAATTCCGGTGATCCGATCCTGCATTGGCCCTGCCGCAGCGCCGCACACCGGAGAACGCGGCGCTGACGGCCGTTCGAGGTGCCCCGCCCCGCACTGCATTCCTGAAGTGTGAATTCCGGTGATCCGATCCTGCATTGGTTCCGCCAGGATCCCGCACGCCAGGGCCAGGGCGAGGGGGCGCATGCTCAGAGGGCGCGGACCGCGACGGCCGTGATGTCGTCGTTCTGCAGGGCGTCGCCGCGGAAGGCGGCGACGGCCTCGAAGATGGCGTCGACGATCTCGCGCGCCGACCGTCCCCGCTGCGTGTGCATGACCTCGGCGATGTGCTCGCGGCCGAACTCGTCGCCGGCCTCGTTCATCGCCTCGGAGACGCCGTCGGAGTAGAACAGGAAGACATCACCCTTCGCGTACGGGATGACGCATTCGTCGTACTCGATGCCGGGAAACGACCCGAGCGGCACGCCGGTCACGTCGATCCACTCGATGTCGCCGGCTGGCGTCATCTTCAGGGGATACGGCACGCCGGAGTTGGCCACCGTCACCGTGCGCCGCTTGACGTCGAACAGGCCGTAGCACAGCGTGCAGTACATCTCGAGCAGGCCACGCTCGTGCAGGATGGTGTTCATCGCCTGCAGCACGGTCGACGGCGTGACGGCGGTCGAGACGTAGCGCTTGCGGAACGTGCGGGACCGCACCAGCTCGGAGGCGAAGGCACTGTAGAGCGCCGCCGGGACGCCCTTGCCGGAGACGTCGCCAAGCGCCACCACGAGCTGGTTGGCCAGCGGGTCGAGGTAGTCGTGGAAATCGCCGCCGACCTCGCGCGCGGCGTCGAAGCGGGCCGCGACGTCGAGGCCGCGGATGCGCGACGGCACTTCCTGGGGCAGCAGCGCCGTCTGCACGCGCTGGGCGATGCGCAGTTCCCGCTCGATGCGCGCCTGGTTGGTGGCGAGCTCGTGATAGAGCCGGGCGTTCTGAATCGCGATGGCGAACTGGCCGCCGAGCAGGGTGGCGAACTCGACCTCGCTGGCGTCGAAGGCATCGCGCTCGTCCGTGCTGAGGTCGAGCACGCCGATGCAGTCGCCCTGATACAGCAGGGGCACGGCCATCTCGGACGTCACCGTGTCGAACAGCTCGATGTACCGGGGGTCCTCGCGCACGTCACCGGTGACCACGACCTCGCGATGCAGCGCGGCGTACCCGGTCAGCCCCTCGCCCACGGCGATCGACGTCACCTTCTCGTTGATGCCGTACGGCGTCGCCAGGTGCTTGATCTCGAGGCGCTGGGTCTGCGGGTTCAGCAGCAGGATGGCGAACGCCTTGTAGTCGATCACCTTCAGCGTGGCCGCCGCCAGGCGCTCGAACAGCTGATCGACGTCGAGAATCGAGGAAATCTCCCGGCTGATCTCGAGCAGCGTCTCGAAGACCCTCGCGTCCTTGGCCGCCTGCGAGTACAGCCGCGCGTTCTCGAGCGCCGTCGCCGCATGGACGCCGAACTGGCGGACGATCGCCAGATCCTTCTCGGTGAAGGCGTGCCGCTGGCTGCTGAGGATGTTCAGCGCCCCAATCGTCCGCGTCCGGTACGCGAGCGGGACGATGATGGACGAGCGCATCCCGGGGACGTACCCCTTGTAGTTGGGCTCGTGGTCGAGGTCGTTGACCAGAACGGCGCGCCGGTCCTGGACCGCCAGGCCGACCAGGCCGTCGCCCACCGCCAGCCGGATCGACTCGGCCACGCCCGTGGGATAGCCGACGGCGTAGTCGACGTGCAGGCCCGTGCCAGAGGCATCCAGCATGTAGATGGCAAAGGCGTCGAACTGGATCAGGCGCTCGATGAGCCGCGGAATGGTCTGCAGCAGCTCTTCCAGCGACAGGACGGACATGACCCGACGCCCGAGGTCGAACAGCGTCCTCAGCGTGTCCTGATCGCTGATGGTCCGGGCCGCGCGGGCCGGGTCGCTGGACAGGGGAAGCTCGGTCACGGCAAGGGGCGGATTATACTTCCGGAGCGCATGGAACTGACCGTCCCCTTCGACTACCAGGCCATCGAGCGGATTCTGCCGCATCGATACCCGTTCCTCCTCGTGGACCGCATCACGGAGTTCGAGGTGGACACGCGGGTGGTCGGCGTCAAGAACGTCACGGGGGACGAGAGCTACCTGTCACGCGTGCACGGCCAGCCGCCCGTGCTGCCGCCGACGATTCTCACCGAGGCCGTGGCGCAGGTGGGCGCGATCCTGATCCTCGCCAAGCCGGAGAATCGCGAGAAGCTCATCTATTTCATGGGCATCGAGCGCGTCCGGTATCGTCGCCCGGTCCATCCGGGCGACACCGTGATCATCGAGGCCCACGTGCAGCGCCTGCGCAGCCGCATGGGTGTGCTGAAGGGTGTGGCCCGTGTCGACGGCCAGGTGGTAGCCGAGGGGACGATGACGTTCGCGCTGGGGCCGAGGAACGAGAACCGAGAGTAATTCAGGTTCCGTCAGTGGCATTCAGAATTCAGAATGAAGCTCGGGGCCAGCAACGCCAACGCTCCCGCGGGAGCAAGGCGGAGTCCGCCCCGCGCTTCATTGTGAATCTTGAATTCTGAATTACTGAAGGTTGCCCTTCTTGGCCACCAGGTTGGTCAGCACCTGGGCCACGGCCTTCTCGGTGGCCTCACCGAGAATCGTCTCGCGGAAGTCCGACGAGCCCATCGAGACCTCGCCACCGCCGCCCGCGCCGCCACCGCCGGCGCCGCCGAGCAGCAGCCCGCTGCGCGACGACTCGGCCTGCCCCTTGGCGCTGATCAGGATCTCGCCGGTCGACGTGTCCACCATGCGCACCGTGATGGCGACCGTCGCCTTGCCCTTGGACGTGCCGACCTTGCCGAGGCCGAACTTGCCGCCGCCGAAGGCGCCGCCACCGACCCCGACGTTCCGGTTCTCGGTGCCGAACTTGGTGATCGACCCGACGACCAGGTACTTCACGCCGAGGGCCTTGCCGATCTTGGCCACCGACGCCGCATCCGGATCGGCACGCTCGCTGTTGGAGAAGTTCTGCTCGGCGAGGATGGCGTCGAGCCGCTTGCGCTCGATGATGCGGAACGATCCGTCGTTGACCAGTTCGTCCACGAGCAGGTCCGCCACGCCCTTGCCGATGTCCCAGTTCCCCGACCACCACTGCTGCACGGCGCCGAAGTCGAGATCGAGCACCGCGACCGTCGGCCGCGACGCCCGGGCCGACTGCGCGGACGCCACCGTGGGCATCGCGACGGCTACAGCGACGGCACTGACTGCGACGATCGAACGAAGGAAGGTACGCATGAACTTCTCCATGACCCTTTCTGGGCCTGCCACCCGGAACTGGCTCAGCCTGCCTGACGCCAGTGCGCGGCGGGGAGGCACCTCCCCCGGGACATCGCGGGGCACATGCTAGAGTGGCCCCCGCGTTCATGGCCGCACTGATCGAAACGGACGGTCACCCACCAGACGAACAGTCGTGGCTCGATCTGGTGGTATCGCTCCCCGTCGGACTGGCCCTTGCGACCCTCGCCCCGGACGGCCAGGGGCGCACGCGGGCCGCCAATCCCGCGCTGCTCGCCCTGCTGCGTGGCGCCAGTGGCACCCCGCCCGACGTGCTCGCCGCCAGCACCTGGATTGACGTCGAGGAGTTCAATCGGCTGCGCTCCGGCCTCCGTGAGCCGCGCGGTGTCACCGACATGCCTGCCCGCCTCCGTCGCGCCGACGGCACCGTGGCCCACGTGGAGATCACGGCCTCGCTCGGGAGTCGGGAGTCGGGAATCGGGAGTCGGGACATCTTCCTCCTGGTGCGCGACGTCGGCGAACGCCGGCGCCGTGAGGAGCAATCGCGCGACCTGTATCAGCAGTTGCTGCAGGCCGAGAAGATGGCGGCCCTCGGCCAGACGATGTCCGGGGTCGCCCACGAACTGAACAACCCCCTCGGCGCGATTCTGGCGCTGGCCGAGCGCCTGCGTCTGCAGGCCGCCCGGACGCCGCTCGCCGCCGGTCTCGCCACCCTGCACAAGGAGGCGGAGCGTGCCGCCCGCATCGCACGGCAGCTCCTGACGTTCGCGCGCAAGCGGCACACGACGCGCCTGATGGTCCCGGTGAACGAGGTCGTCGCCGAGACGGTCCGCCTGCGGGAGGCCGACCTGCAGCGCGCCGGCATCCGCGTGACCATGCACCTGGCGGCCGATCTTCCGGATGTCTTCGCCGATCCCCATCAGCTCCAGCAGGTGGTGCTCAACCTCCTGATCAACGCCGAACACGCCCTGATGCGCCAGGACGCCGGGGGGCACGTGCAGATACAGACCTCCGCCAAGGGCGCAGACAGCATCCGCATCGAGGTGGCCGACGATGGGCCGGGGATGAGCGCCGAGGTGCTCGGACGCATCTTCGATCCGTTCTTCACCACCAAGGACGTCGGGGAAGGGACGGGCCTGGGACTGGCCGTGGCGCAGGCCATCATCGCCGAGCATGGCGGACACATCGACGTGACGTCGACCCCGGGATCCGGGGCGCGCTTTGCCATCGATCTGCCCGCCGCGGGCGCCACGGTACAGGCGCCGCGGGCGCAGACGGCGCCCGTGGCCGACACGTCCGATCGCTTCGGCCTCGGTCTCCGCGTGCTGCTGGCCGACGACGAACCGGCGCTGGCCGGCGCGGTGGCCGATACCCTGCGCGATGCCGGGTTCGAGGTGACGATGGCGGGGGACGGCGAGGAGGCGCTGGCGCGTGCGCGAGCCCAGACCTTCGACGCGGTGATCTGCGACCTGCGGATGCCGCGAGTCGATGGCCCGACCTTCTATCGGGCCATCGCCGAGTACTCGGCGCCTCAGGCGCGGCGGGTGATCTTCGTCACGGGCGACGTGACCGGGACGGAGGCCGCGCGCTTCCTCGACGACAGCGGCTGCCCCTGGTTGGCCAAGCCGTTCCGACTCGCCGAACTCCTGCGCGTCGTCCGCGACGTGGTCGGGTAGGCGAGCAGCTTGCCGCGCGGACTGGCGGCATCGAGCACGGCGTCGTGCGAGACGGCGCGCAGGCTCCGGGCCTCCTGCAGGTCGACCAGCGCCGCGACCATCCGCGACGACCCCTCCGCGTAGCCGCAGGCGAGCAGGGCGTCCTTCAGGCGGGTCAGCGCACGGGCGTGGAGTTGCGAGATGCGCGATTCGTTGACCCCGAGCGCCTGCCCGATCTGCTTCATCGTGGCGTCCTGGAAGTAGTACAGCGAGAGCAGCCGACGATCGCGCGGCTGCAACCGGCTCATGGCCTGCCGCAGGCGCTCACGCCGTTCGACCGCGACGTAGCGGGCGTCCGGCGCCATCGGCGCGGCGGGGACGCACCCGGGCGGCAGGTTGGCATCCTCGCTGTCACCGCCAGCCGCGGCCGACGTCGCCTCGATCGTGTTGATGCGAACGATGGTGCGACCCAGTCGTTCCTCGTCGATGCCGAGGTGGCTGGCGAGGTCGGCCAGCGACGGCTCGCCGCCGGTCGCCGCCCGAAGGGCCTCGCGGGCCGCCTCGAGTTCGCGCCGGATGCGACGCACGCCGCGCGGCCACGCGTCGCGTCGGAGGGCATCGATCATGGCACCACGCACCCGACGTTCGGCAAAGGTCTCGAAGCGGATGCCGCGCCCCTCGTCATAGCGGTGGACGGCGTCGATGAGGCCGATCATGCCGTCCTGCACGAGGTCACCGACATCCACACCCGAGGGCATCGACGCCGCCATCCGGCGGGCGAGCGCCTCGACGAACGCCCGGCTGGCGATGACGCGACTCTGCTGATCTTCACGAAGGGGCTGCAACACGTCAGTCTCCTGTCACTCGTCCGCCGGCTGGGAGTCGGCTGGACCGGCTTGCACCGGTACCGACAAGACAGAGAGCAACCCTGGTGCCAATCTGATGACAGATCGGCCCCACACTGGGAGAAATCCTGCAACTGATTTATTTGTAGATACTTCTAGAGATCGATCGGGCCTGATCGATCGACGGGTACTGCGCGCTGAGGATCCGGATCGACGGTTTATTGACGACCAGGGGATGGCCGCCGCTAGTTTTTTGACGCCTCGTCGCCCTCGAGCAGGCGCTCGGGAAGCATGCGACGGATTTCCTTGACGGCGTCCAACGCGCTCACCGCGGCCTCCACGACGTCTGCCGCCCGCGTCCTCGTGCCGGCATCGGGGCATTTGGCCTCGATCAGCTCGGCATTGACGAGAACAATGCCCAGATGATTGTTGAGTCGGTGGAAGAGCTCGGCCAGGGGGCCCAGGGATGTCATGGCGGGTGGGTACCGAGAGGTGGTATCGGGCGGTGCGGGGCGGGGCTGTAGAAGCAATTCAGAATTCAGGATTCAAAATGAAGCGCGGGGCGGGCATCGCCGGGCTTACGCCGGGGGCCACACATCAATTCAGAGTTCAAATTCACAATGAGACGCAAGCCGGACATCGCGTGGGAGGGTCATGCCAAGGTGTGCTGACCAAGCAGCGAGCTGATCTTCATTGTGAATGGCAGCGAAGAGAGCCTTCATCTTGAATTGATGTCAAGATATTGGCGCCCATGAGTGCTGCTCCCCGTCCCCTGCTGCTGGTCGATGACGAGGGGGCGTTCCGTCGAGGGGTGGCGGACTACCTGTCGAGCGCGGGATTCGAGGTCACCGAGGCGTCCACCGTCGCCGAGGCACTCGAGCATCTCGAGGGCTTTGCCTTCGATGTCGTGTTGACGGATCTGCGGTTGCCGGACGGGGAGGGCACCCTCATTCTCCAGGCGGCCCGCGCCCGCTACCCCGACATCCTCGTGATCGTCGTCACCGGCCATGGCTCGATTCGGGCGGCCGTCGATGCCATCAGGCAGGGGGCGGCCGACTTCGTCACCAAGCCGTTCCAGTTGGCCGAGCTCGACCTGGCGCTCGAGCGGGCGCTGGAGCGCCAGCGACTGCAGGCGGAGAACACCTACCTGCGGGAGCAGTTGCGGGAACGCTACCGACTGGATCAACTGGTGGGTCGGAGCGCCGCGATGCAGGACGTGTTCAAGACGGTCGAGACGGTGGCGCCGACCAGCAGCACGATCCTGATCCTCGGGGAGACGGGCACGGGCAAGGAGCTGGTCGCTCGGGCCATCCACCAGCTGAGCACGCGGGCGGGCGAGAAGTTCGTGGCGCTGAACTGCAGCGCCATCCCGGAGTCGCTGCTCGAGGCCGAGTTGTTCGGCCATGTGAAGGGCGCGTTCACGGGCGCGGTCGCCAGCCGGCCGGGACGGTTCGAGCTGGCCCATCGCGGGACGCTGTTCCTCGACGAGATTGGCACCATGCCGCTGCCGCTGCAGGCCAAGCTGTTGCGCGCCCTGCAGGAACGCGAAGTCGAGCGCATCGGCGAGGCCCGGCCGATCAAGATCGATGTGCGGGTGCTGGCGGCCACCAATGCCAACCTCGACGAGATGGTGCGACAGGGCACGTTCCGCGAGGACCTGTTCTACCGACTCAACGTGATCCCGGTGCAGTTGCCGCCCCTGCGTGAGCGACGCGACGATGTGCCGCTGCTGGTGCGGGACATGCTGCAGCGCCTCGGCGCGCAGTCGGTGCCGCCGAGGACCGACGTGACGTTCTCGCAGGAGGCGATGCGCCGGCTGATGGCGCACGAGTGGCCCGGCAACATCCGGCAGCTCGAGAACACGGTCGAGCGGGCGCTGGCGCTGAGTCCGGGACGCGCGCAGATCGACGTGAGCGTGCTGCCGCCGGACGTGCGCGGTGAGCGGCCCGGCGATCGCGGCACCACCATCGCGCTGCCTGAGCAGGGCCTCGACCTGGAGCGGGAACTGGCGGCGGTCGAGCGCGTCTACATCGCCCAGGCCCTCGCCCGCACCGAACAGAACCGCTCGCGTGCCGCCGATCTGCTCGGCGTCAAGCGCACCACCCTGGTCGAGAAGATCAAGCGCCTCGAGCGCCTGGGCCTCGGCGAGGGGCTACAGTAATAGGCTCAGGGCTCAAGGCTCAAGGCTAAGGCTCAGGGCTCAAAGGGCTCAGGCTCGAGGCTCAGGGCTCCAGGGCCTGAGCGCGGATCTCGACGGGCACCACGCCTGGGGCTCCACCCGCCGGAAACACAGGGACACCATTCATGTCACGCGGAGCATTCTGGACCATCATCGTCGACGAGCAGCCGACGGCCTTTCGCGCGCCCGTGCGCGAAGATCTGTTGCCGACGCTGACGCAACTGCAGCGACAGCACCCCACGGCGGTGATCAAGTGGTTCCAGCGGGGCCGGTTGTGGGAGACCCCGGGCGACGCGATGGATGCGGGCAAGCCGCCGCGCCGGCCCGGCGCCTGGCGTCCGGGCGGCGAGCACAAGGATCCGCGTCACCAGTACAAGGTGCCGCGCGACGTGAAGCGCGCCCGCTGGGCGTCGCAGGCCGCCGAGGGACGCGGGCCGTGGGTCAAGGGTGAGGATCGGGTGCCTCGCGGCGACCGGTCGGAGCGCCCTGCGGGCACCGGGTTCAAGCCGTCGGGCGACCGGCCGCCGTCCGGAGATCGCCCGGCGTGGAAGCCGCGCGAAGACCGGCCGACGGGCGATCGGCCGGCGTGGAAATCGCGTGACGAGCGCCCCAGCGGCGACCGACCCGCGTGGAAACCGACGGGGGACCGGCCCGACCGGCCCGCCGGTGACCGGCCGGCCTGGAAGCCCAAGGGCGACCGCGCAGCGTGGAAGCCGCGCGAAGACCGGCCGGCGGGCGATCGACCGGCGTGGAAATCGCGCGACGAGCGTCCCGGCGGCGACCGGCCCGCGTGGAAGCCGAAGGGGGACCGGCCCGACCGCCCCGCCGGTGACCGGCCGGCCTGGAAACCCAAGGGCGACCGACCCGCGTGGAAACCGCGTGAAGACCGACCCGCAGGCGATCGGCCGGCGTGGAAATCACGCGACGAGCGTCCCGGCGGCGACCGGCCCGCGTGGAAGCCGAAGGGGGACCGGCCCGACCGGCCCGCCGGCGACCGGCCAGCCTGGAAGCCCAAGGGCGACCGACCCGCCTGGAAACCGCGTGAAGACCGACCCGCAGGCGACCGGCCGGCGTGGAAATCCCGCGACGAGCGCCCCAGTGGTGACCGTCCCGCGTGGAAGCCCACAGGCGATCGGCCCGACCGGCCCGCCGGTGACCGGCCAGCCTGGAAGCCCAAGGGCGACCGCCCCGCCTGGAAACCGCGTGAAGACCGACCCGCAGGCGACCGGCCGGCGTGGAAATCCCGCGACGAGCGCCCCAGTGGTGACCGTCCCGCGTGGAAGCCCAAAGGCGATCGGCCCGACCGGCCCGCC
>NZ_JALHPM010000115.1:0-22372 GCF_022842525.1 Luteitalea sp. | reverse complement strand
GCGGGCGATGCCATGGGGCGCATCGGCGCGACGATGGGGGCCCAGGGCGGAGCGCAGGGCGCGCTCGGCGCCCGGCAGGGCGAACTCGGCGCCCGGCAGGCCGCGCTGGCGGCGAAGATGGCCGCACTCGCCGCGGGCAGAGCCGCGCGCGATGTGGAGTTGGCCCAGGGTGATCAGGCACGGCAGGAGCAGGCGCGGCAGGAGCTGCGACACCGGCGCGAGACGCTCGAGGCGGAGATGCGCGCGCTCGCCGCACAGCAGCGGGCGCTCGGAGACGAGATGCGCGCCATGAGCCGCACGATGGAAACGCACGGGGCCGACATGAAGGCGCGGAGCCGAACGTTGCAGGAGGCGCTCGCCGTCGCGCAGGCGCAGACGGCTGCGATCTTCGATGCCGCGGTCGCGTCAGGCAAGGCCGTGCGCGCCCGGTAGCGTCAGCCTCTGGTGACGGTGGGTGGCCGCCGGAGCGGTCACCCATCGTCCCAGACGAGACCTACTTCACGCTCCCCACACTCGCCGTCAGCGTGAACGGCACCTTGATCGTCTGCTGGTTCTGCCAGAGCTCCACCTCGATGGTGGCCGACGTCGCCTTGGCCTTCAGCGTGAAGCTGTACTCGCTCTCGTCCGAGGAGGTCATCGAGCCGTTCTGGTCGCTTTCGAGTTCGGTCCCGGCGGCATCGAGAAAGCGGAGACGCTTGATGTTGTTCGAGTTGGCACCGGTGAGCTTCACCGCCAGCGACGCGCCGGTGTCGGTGGCCTCGAACTCGGAGACCGAGGCGGCGAAGGTGCCGAGCTGGAACGACGTCCCCTTCACCAACGCCACCTTCTTCGCCTGCACCGCGCGGGTGCCGGCCGCCGTCGTCACCGACAGCGCGCCACTGAGCGAGATCTGCTGCGCCCCGCTTGCGGGCACGACCGGCGAGCGCACTGTGATGATGCCCGCCGACTGGTCCTCCGTGTAGCTCGGAAACGACCCCCAGTCCGGCTCGATGTCGAGGTCCGTCTGCTTGTCGTCGGTCCAGGACTCGATGACGCATTCGTCATCGTCGATGTCGAGGATCGCGGTGCCGGGGGCGACCTTGACGGCGAGCGCGAGCGTCACGCCGGTCTGGCTGCCAAACGCGATGGTGTCGCCGAACCTCCCCTTGCCGAGGCTCTTGGCCGCGACCTGGACGCCGACGAGGCTGACGGTCGGGTTGGCTTGCGGCGCGGCCCTGGTCGCCGCCTTGGGCGCCGCCGGACGACGGGCCTGCGCGTGAAGTGTCGGCAGCGCGCCGAGCAGGGCGCCACAGGTGATCGCAGTCGCGAGGGTGAAGCACAGTCGAGCGCGCATGGGCGGTTCGAATCCTTTCGCAGAGGGTAATGGCTCTGGCTGATCAACGGCTGCGCTGCCTCCGGCGAACACCGACTCGGGGAACTGGACCACAGGCGCTACGGTTCGGGTAGGTCTTACACGACAGCCTCTGCCGTGCCTCTCGCCCGATCGCGGCGCCAATCAGCCGAAATCCCTGCCATTTCGCTCGTCCGCGACGTCGGACCGCCGGTGACGGACTGGCACGAACGCTGCTCTGGGGTCAGCCGGGACTTTTCGTGTGCCGCATGCCGCGGTCACGCCATCCGGAGATCCACATGCTGCAAACTCTCGTCATCATCCTCGTGCTGTTGTGGTTGCTCGGCATGGTCAGCTCGTACACCATCGGCGGCCTGCTGCACATCCTGCTGGTCATTGCGCTCATCCTCATCGTCGTGCGGCTCGCCAGCGGACGCTCGGTGGTGTGACCGATTGGCGATATTGCGGTGAGGCCGCGCTTGCGACTAACGTGAGCTCTTCCTGAGGGACACGCAGGGTCGGCTCGATGCCGAGCTGGCCCTGCCCGCGAGAGGGGACGAGCGATGCGCACGATGATGGGGCTGGCGGCCGGCCTGTTGCTGGCGAGCCTGATGGTGGGATGCGGCCAGTCCGAAGCGGAGCGGCAGGCCGAGGAGGCCCGCAAGGCGGCCGAGGCGGCAGCCAAGCAGATGGAAGCCGCAACGACCGAGGCGGCCAAGCAGGTCGAGGCCGCGACCAGGGAGATGGGCTCGCAGATGCAGAGCGCCGCGGCCGAGATGAGCAAGGCCGGGGCGGAGATGGCCGCCGCCGCGAAGACCGAAGGTGCGGCCGCCGCGGCGACGATGATGCAGGCGGGGGCGAACGCGGCGGTGGCTGCCGCCAGCGCGACGCAGACCGCGGCGGCGGCCATGTCGAGCGCCGCCACGACCGCGGCGGTCAAGACCGCGCTGGCCGCCGCGGCCGGCGTCGAGGCGTCGGCGATCAACGTCGACACCTCGGCCGATGGCCGCGTCGTCACCCTCAAGGGCACGGTCAAGACGGCGGCCGCCAAGGCCGCGGCCGAGAAGGCCGCCCAGGCGGCCGCGAAGACCGCGACCGTCAAGAACGAACTCATCGTGCCGTAGCGATGAGCCCGCCGGCCGGGCGCACCGCGTCCGGCCGCGCGTCTGTCCCTCGCCTAATCCGGCACAGGCGCCGAGTGGCCAGCGGTCGTCGTCGCCGGGGCGTCGGGCGCCTCGTCACGGCGTCCGGTCACTCGCGCCACGGCTCGACCGATGCCCAGCGAGGCATCGAAAATCGCGCCGACTCGCAGTCCGCCGGGCAGCCGATGGCGCGCGATCGCGTCCAGTCCTGCCGACGCGATGCACCCGCACTGGGCGCAGTCGGGATTGCCGCCGAACTGACAGGGTGTGATGCGGCGCTGCAAGTCCGAGGAGACGCAGAGCGTCGTCCTTGCGAACGTGCACTCGTCGGGCGACGACGGCGGGGTCAGATAGACCTCGATCATCCCCTTCGGCATGCGCAGTTTCGGAAAGCGGCTGCGCAGGTCCAGCAGCGTCCTGACGACCCGTGCCCGGTCCTCCGGACGCAGGCGCTCTTCCGACTCCTCGCCCAGCTGCGGGGTGTAGAGGCTGAACCAGATCTGGCGCGTGTCCGCGTTGGCGGACCAGAAGTCCAGGAACTCCTCGAGATACCCGTCGCGCTGCACGATCTGCCGCGTGATGGTGCAGTGCACCGTGATCTGCTGCCCCTTGATGTGCTTGAGGATGCGATCGTAGGTGGCCGGAGCGCGACGCACGTTGTGTTCGGCGGGCAACCCGTCGATGGAGACCACGACCTGCAGACGGGGAATGCTGGCCCACGCCTCCGGAATCGGGCGCACGGCGCTGGTCACGACCTGTACATACAGGCCCTGCGCCGAGAGTTGCGGCAACAGCTGATCGAGTTCGCGGAACCGGACGAGCGGCTCGCCCCCGATGATCGAGAGGTGGAGCGGCTTGTGGAGGCGGACGGCCTCGAGCACGCCGGCGACGAGGGCGTCGCCCTTGAGATCGGCCATCTGGCGGAGCGTGACGTCGCCGCCGAGGTGGTCGTCACCGTATGCGTAACAGCCAGGACAGCGCAGCGGGCACTCCCTGGTGATTTCAATCGACAGATTCGGGCGGTAGCCCTGCAGGATGCGTCCCCAGGCCGGGAAAATCCCCTTCATCATTCCTCCCACGCGCAGTGCCGAACACGCGTGGGAATTACTCTCTCACAGAAGGCGCGAGGCTCGTGCCGTTTCGCCACACGGATGAGTTGTGCGAGACTGCACGCGTTTTCGTTGAGATCTGCAGATCACGACCGCACCTCCCAAGGAGTCACACCCGCATGTCCACGCCCTATCCTCCGGTCATCCCCGGCGCCGCTCCGCAGCAGTCCAGCAAGGCCACGATGGCCGTCGTCCTGGGCGTCCTCGGCATCGTCTGTTGCGGGTTGCTCGCGCCAGGCGCGTGGTACCTCGCGAGTGAAGAGATCAAGGCCATCGATGCCGGCCGCATTGCCGAGAGCAACCGCGGCATGGCCCAGGTCGCCAAGATCCTCGGCATCATCGGCACGATCCTGCTCGGACTCGCCCTGCTGTGGGTGCTGTTCTTCGGCGGCATGGCCGTGCTGGGCGCGCTGACCGGCGGCGCCGGCATGTAGCGGCGCGATGCCACTGCGCTGGACGGGACGGACGGTGGCGACGGCCACCGTCCTCCTCATCGCTGCGATCGTCGTGCTCTACGCGCTGGACCCGACGCGCCAACGACTCACGCCGCCCTGCCCCTACCTGACGCTGACCGGGCTCGCCTGCCCGGGCTGCGGCCTGACGCGCGCGGTGCACTTCCTGCTGCACGGCGATATCGCGACGGCGTTCGCCTACAACCCGTGGGCCTTCGTGGGCGCCCCGGCCGTGCTGGCCTTCGCCTTGCTGCCCTCGGTGACCGACGAGGCACGCACCCTGCGCCTCAGGAGCGGCATCTCATGGGTGATGCTCGTCGTGACGCTCGCCTTCTGGGTGTGGCGCAACACGGCCGCCTACCCGTTCATCCGCGTCTGATGATCGGGAGTCGGGAGTCGGGAGTCGGGAGTCGGGCACCGGCCACCGGGCACCGGAACTCGACATGTCCGCATGTCGGCATTCTCAGCATTCGGCCTTTTCGGCATTCTCAAGGGTTTTCCTCCATGTGGTTCAAGGATTCCGGTGCGCTTCGTGTTCCCTCTGCGGCTGAGGCCCTGCCTGGCCGCGAGACGCCTCTGCCTGTGCCGCCTCGTCATCACGTGTTGCCGGCCTCACTGACCGGACCGTTCCCGGAGGGCAGTGCCTTCGCGCTGTTCGGACTGGGCTGTTTCTGGGGCGCCGAGCGCAAGTTCTGGCAGCTGCCCGGCGTCATCTCGACCGCGGTCGGGTACGCGGGCGGGCACACGCCGAACCCGACGTACGAGGAAACCTGCACGGGCAGGACCGGTCACACCGAGGTCGTGAGGGTCGTGTTCGATCCGGCCGTCGTGCCGTACGAGGTGCTGCTCCGGACGTTCTGGGAGAGCCACGACCCGACGCAGGGGATGCGCCAGGGCAATGACGTCGGCACGCAGTACCGCTCGTTCCTCGGCTGGTACGACGACGCGCAGCGGGCCGCTGCGGACGCGTCACGGGACGCCTACCAGTCGGCGCTGACGCAGGCCGGCTACGGCCCCATCACGACCGAGCTGGTGCCGGCACCGACGTTCTACTTCGCCGAGAGCTACCACCAGCAGTACCTGCACACGCACCCGAACGGCTACTGCGGTCTGGGCGGCACCCACGTGAGCTGCCCCATCGGCGTCGGCGTCTGAGCCCGGCTCATTTCTCGAGGCGCTCGCGGACCAGGCGAATCAGGGCCGCCGGGCGATACGGCTTCTGCAGGAAGTTGACGCCATCGACCAGTGACAGGTCGATGGCGTCCGACTCCTGGCTGTAGCCACTGGTGAAGATCACCGGCAGGTCGGGCCGGGCCTGCATCAGTCGCTCGACCAGGTCGGTGCCCATGATCCCGTCGGGCATCACGATGTCGGTCAGCACGAGATCGATGTCCTGCTGGTAGCGCGACCAGAGGTCGAGCGCCTCACGCCCCGAGGCGGCCTCGTGCACCCGATAGCCCTGCCGCACCAGCACATCGCGCACCATCTCGCGCACCGGGAGTTCGTCTTCCACCACCAGGACGCACTCGTGCCCGCGCGGCAGTGGCGGCGGCGCCGCCGTCGGTGGCGCGGCCGGCCGCGCGCCGACGAGGCACTGCGGGACGTACACGTCGAACTGCGTGCCGGCACCGACCGTCGTTCGCACGTCGACCCAGCCCCGATGCTGTTCGACGATGCCGAACACCGTGGCCAACCCGAGCCCGGTCGATCGCGCCCGGTCCTTGGTCGTGTAGAACGGCTCGAAGATGTGCGGCAGGTGTTCGGCGGCGATGCCGATCCCCGAGTCGCGCACCGTCATCCGCGCGTACTGCCCGCGGCCCGGCGCGGCCGTGGCCGATCGGGGCGGATGCGCGTGGACGATCGCCGTCGAGACGATGAGCGATCCCCCGGTGGGCATCGCGTCACGCGCGTTGACGGCGAGGTTCATCAGGACCTGCTCGATCATGCCCGCATCGGCATTGATGTGGACCCGTCCGGGCGCGAGCACCGTGTGCAGTTCGATGTCGGCTCCGATGAGCCGTCGCAGCAGCTTGCCGAGGTCGGCGACGAGTTCGTTGACGTCGGTCGGGGTCAGCTGCACCACCTGCCGGCGACTGAAGGCCAGCAACTGCCGCGTGAGCTCGGCGGCCTTGTCGGCGGCCTCGCCGATGGCCCTGGCCGCGGGCACGACCTCGGCCGGATGACGCAGGCAGTCCTCCAGCAGCGATGACTGCCCCTGAATCACCGTGAGCAGGTTGTTGAAGTCGTGGGCGACGCCGCCGGCCAGCTTGCCGATGGCCTCCATCTTCTGGGACTGCCGCAGCTGCGCTTCGAGGCTGGCCCGCTTGGCCTCGCTCTCGCGGCGCTCCGACAGGTCACGGAGAAACGCGCTGTAGGACAGGCCCGCCGACGACGGCACCGGCACCAGGGACAGTTCGAGCGAGAGCACGCGCCCGTCCCGATGCGCACCGGTGACCTCCGCCCGCCGACTGATGCCGAGCGGGCAGGTCGGCGGGAAGCCGTCCGCCAGGGCGTCCACGAAGGCGCGGCAGCTGGACTCCGCGAGGACGACCTCGTGGAAGGGACGCCCGACCACCTCGACCCGCAGCCACCCGAACAGTTCCTCGGCCCGCAGGTTCCATTCGGTGATGTGCCCCTGCGCCGTGAACGAGACCACGGCGTCCAGCGCGTGCTCGATGATCAGGCGCGTGCGCTCTTCGCTGGCGGCCAGCGCCCGTTCGGCCCGCCGACGCTCGCTGCGGCTCTCCGAGGCACGCAGTTCGCGTTCGATGGCCGGGACGAGACGCGTCAGGTTGCCCTTCATCACATAGTCGTTGGCGCCGAGCCGCATGGCCTCGATGGCCACGTGCTCGCCGACCGTGCCCGACACGAGCAGGCACGGCAGGTCGCGACAGTGCGCACGCACCATCTGCACGGCATCGAGACCGGAGAACCCCGGCATGGTGTGATCGACGAGCACCAGATCCCAGCGCCCGCCCTGCAGGGCGCCCTGCACCCCGCTGGCGTCCTGAACGCGCAGGATCTCCGGCGAAAAGCCTCCCCGCTCCAGGTGCCGCTGCACCAGCCACGCATCGTCGTGCGAGTCCTCGATGAGGAGGAGCCGGATGCTGCGGGGGCGCGGTCCCGACAGACTGCTCGGGCCGCCGATGACGGTTTCGCCGAAGAGCGCCTGCTGACCGAGGTCTGAGGTGTCGGCGTGCACCGGCCCGGCCGCACTGGTCGTCATGGGCGCGTTCTGGCGACGACGAAGCGGCGACGAGGCGTCCACGGACATGTCAGGAGGCCTGCGCCGCCGGCAGCGACATGTAGAAGGTGGCGCCCTGCCCTGGAGCACTCTCGGCCCACAGGCGACCGCCGTGCCGTTCGACGATGCGGCGGGCGGAGGCGAGTCCGATGCCGAGCCCCTCGACGGGCGCGGCGGCATGGAGGCGCTGGAAGGGCACGCCGAGCCGGTGCGCCTGCCGCATGTCGAAGCCCGCGCCATTGTCGCGAACCGTAACGATGATCTCGTCGCCCGACAGCGAGGCGTCGACGTCGATGCGGGCATCGGCCCGACTTCGGGTGAACTTCCAGGCGTTGCTCAGGAGGTTCTCGAGCGCGATGGCGAGCAGTGTGCCGTCGCCGAGTACGGGGATCGAGGGGACGACGGTCGTGCGGACCTGCCGCGCCGGGTCGGCCTGGCGCAGATCCGCGAGGAGGTGGGTCGCCGTCTCGGCGAGATCACACGGGGCACTGCGCAAGGCCCCTCGGCTGAGACGTGACAGGCGCAACAGGGCATCCACGCGCTGTTCTACGGTCTGCGTGGCCTGCCGGATACGCTCGACATAGTCGCGCGCACCTGCGGGCAGATGGCCGGCGTAGTCCTCGAGCAGCGCGGTCGCGTAGCCGTCGATGGCACGCAGGGGCGCCCGCAGATCGTGGGAGATGGCGTAGCTGAACGTCTCGAACGCCTGCTCGGCAGGAGCCGGTTCCGACGGAACGGGGGTACCGGGGGCCGGCGGCCCGTCGTGCGGGTCACCGGGCCTGGCACCTGACTGGGTGGGCGGAGTCAGGGTCACGGTCGAGTCTTCCGACAGTGTGTCGGCCAACCTCGGCGAGAACTGTAGACAACTGGTCGGTCAGGCTGAGCCCGCGATCCCGGGTGCGCCAGCCTCCACGACGAACGACTGACGGGTCTCGATGGGCGCGCCGGGCCGCGTGACGTGCGGCACGACGCGAAAGTGGGTGGTCCAGGTCCGGGGCGTGACCTCGGCCAGCAGGTAGCCGCGCCGGTCGCACGTGAACCGGAGGTGGGGGTTGGCGCGCAGGATGGGATCGAGCGGGCCGGGATCGTCGCTGCCATCGCCACCGCTGGTCACCGAGGTGGTCACGAACTCGGCGCCGACCAGTGGCCGGTCGGGCAACCCGTCCGCGGGCAGCGATCCCGCGTAGTGACGATGGACGTCACCGGTCAGGACGATGAAGTTGCGGGGCCGATCCGTGAACATCGCCTGGACGCGCTGACGCGCCGCGGCGTAGCCGTTCCAGCTGTCCATCGGGCGCGCGAGGCGGCCGTCCGGCAGCGGGCGCTGGAGGTCGCCGAAGAAGACCTGCTGCCCCAGCACGTCCCAGCGCGCGCGCGACACCGCCGCCCGGCCACGCAGCCAGGCCTCCTGCGTCGCTCCCAGCATCGTCCGGCCTGGCGAGAGGCGATCGGCACAGTCGACGCGGTTGCCATCGCCGCAGGGCTGGTCGTCGCGGAACTGGCGGGTGTCGAGCATGTACAGGCGCGCGAGGTCGCCCCAGGCGAGTTCTCTGTAGAGGCGGGAGGACGCGCCTCGCGGGGCTGCACCGCGACGCAGCGGCATGATCTCGTGGTGCGCCGCGAAGGCGGCCGCACGACGTGTCAGGAACTGCGCGCGGGTCTGGCTGTCCTCGGGGATGTCGCCGGCCCAGTTGTTGTCGACCTCGTGGTCGTCCCACACCACGGCGAACGGCGCCGTCGCATGCAGCGTCTGGAGGTCAGGGTCGAGACGGTATTGGGCGTAGCGGCGGCGATAGTCGGCCAGCGTGATGATCTCGCCCTGGTCGAAGGGCCTGGCGACGGGCGTGGCCGGGTTGCCCGCGTACTCGTAGATGTAGTCGCCGAGGTGCAGGACCAGGTCGGGTCGCTCGGCGGCCAGGTGCGCGTAGGCCGTGAAGTAGCCGGTCTCGTAGCGCGAGCAGGACACGATGCCGAAGCGAGCCGCGTCGTCCTGACGGCCGCGTGCCGGCGCGGTCCGCGTGCGGCCGATCCGCGACTGGTGCCCCATCGCCGTGAAGCGGTAGAAGTACTCGCGGCCCGGGGCGAGTCCGGTGACCTCGACGTGGACGGCATGGGCGTCGGCCGGCTGGGCCGCGACCGTGCCCCGGCGCAGGACGCGGGCGAAGCGATCGTCGGCGGCCAGTTCCCACCGGACCTGCACCGTGCGGGACGGCATGCCGCCGAGGCCATCGAGGGCCAGGGGTTGAGGCGCCAATCGGGTCCACAGGACGACGCTGTCGGCCCAGGGATCGCCAGACGCCACGCCGAGGGTGAAGGGCGTCGGCCCCGACACGTCGCGCAGGGCCAGGGCCGGCGCGCGCCCTGCCCAGGCCGTCATGGCCGCGGCGCCGGTGAGGATCAGGGAGCGGCGCGTGCGGCCATGGGGCGTCAGCAGGTCCGTCATGCGGCGCATTGTACGCAACGCGCTGTGTCACGGCGGTGACGCGGGGGCGGCCGTGGCCCGTGTCCTACAATCTCCTGATGCACGTCTGGCAACGCCCGTTCGCCCTGCTGCCCACCTTCGCCCCGCGTCCCTGGGGGGTGATGGACCTCGCGCCGTGGTTTCCCAACCCGACCCCGGCCGTGAAGGTCGGCGAGGCCTGGTTCACGGCCGACGGCAATCCGACCGGTGCAGGCCCGACGTTCGGGGAGCTCACGCGCCGGCATCCGGCGGAGATTCTCGGCCCCGGGCAGGGGGAGGAGTGCCCGCTCCTCGTCAAGATCCTGTTCACCTCGGAGCGGCTCTCCATTCAGGTGCACCCCGACGACGAGTACGCGGCGATCCACCACGACGGGTCGCGCGGGAAGACCGAGGCGTGGCACGTGATTGCCGCCGAGCCCAACGCCACCATCGGGATCGGGCTGTCGGCGCCGCTGACACGTGAACAGGGCGAGGCCGCGGCCCTGTCAGGAGAGATCGAACACCTGATGGACTGGCGGCCGGCCGCCGCCGGTGACACGTTCCTGGTGCCTGCCGGCACCGTCCATGCCCTCGGACCAGGCCTGACGCTCATCGAGGTGCAGGAACAGTCCGACATCACGTACCGGCTGTTCGACTACGGGCGTGGCCGCGAGCTCCATCTCGAGCATGGCTTCGCCGTCTCCGACCTCGGGCCGTACACGCTCGGCAACGACACGCGCCACACCGCCGACGCCGGTCGCACGATCCTCACGCACTGCCGCTACTTCACGATGGAGTGCCGGACGTCACGCGGCCAGTTGCTGTTTGCGCCGCTGGCGCCGCATTTCCATCTGGTGGTCGTGATCAAGGGCGAGGGCACGATTGCCGGCGAGCCCATGGTGCCGGGCGCCGTGTGGTGTGTGCCGGCCAAGGCCGACCCCTTCGTGATCGAGAGCTCCCAGAGCTGCGATCTGCTGATCACCTACCCGTCGGTCACGCCGACGGCCAGCTTCTACGAACCCTCCGAAACGGCCTGACGCGTGCCCCCCCCTTCCGACCCACCGCTCCGACTCACGCTCGGCGTCGGCGTGCGGCAGCTGGCCAAGGCGCAGACGCGACAGCGCGTGCGTGACGCCGCGCGGCACCTGTTCGTGGGGCGCGGCTTCGACGACACCACCACGCAGCAGGTGGCAGACGAGGCCCAGGTCGCCGTGGGCACGCTCTTCCAGCACGCCAGCGACAAGGAGGACCTGCTGCTGCTGGTCGTCCACGAGTTGCTGACCACCGCCGTCCAGCAGGCCTCGGCCCGAGGGTCGTCGCCGGATCTGCTGACCGACCTGACGCTGATGTTCGGAGGGCTGCTCGAGGTGTGTGCCGCGCTGGACCAGGCGGCTCGGCCGGCCGTGCGGGCCCAGTGGTTCGGCACCGGCCCCAACGCCCGCGCCGTGCAGTGGTTGCACGAGACGTTCCTCGACCAGGTGGCCGCGCGGCTCGAACGAGCGCAGCAGGCCGGCCAGCTCACCGACGGCGCCGATGCGCGGTTGCTGTCGCGCAGTCTCTCCGGCCTGTATCAGGGTGTGCTGCTCGACTGGCTGTGGACCGATGACGATCTGGACGCGGCGGTCGTGCGGCTGCGGGCGGCCTTCGCCCTGCAAATCATTCCTCTGCAGACGACAACGCCCGACGCGCCGCAGTGACGCGGCGCCCCGGGCGTGTCGGGTGAGGCGAGCGGAGCGCTAGGCCGAGGGCGGGGCTGGCGTGACCGGCGGCTGCCCTGCGAGGAACCGATCGAGCCTGGCGACGACGTCGGTGAGGTAGGCCTTGTCGCCGCCGCGGATCTCGGTGGTCATGAAGCCGTCGTACCCGATGTCGTGCAACGCCTTGCGCACCTCCGGCCAGTCGATGTTGCCCTCGCCGAGGTTGACCCAGCTGAACGTGCCCTTGTTCTGCACGAGCTTGAAGTCCTTGAGATGGACCTTGCGGATGCGCGGGCCCAGCGTGCGGATCCAGTCCTGCGGGTAGGCGTAGAACACGATGTTGCCGACGTCGAAGTAGGCCTGGACGTACTTCGACTTGAAGCTGTCGACGTAGGCGTTCATCTCGAGCGGGCTGAGCAGGAACTTGTTCCAGACTTCCTCGATGCCGATGACGATGCCCTGCTTCTCCGCCTCGGGCAGCAGGCGCTCGGTGATCACCTTGTGCGAGCGGGTCCACGCGTCCTGGTAGCTCGTCTTCGGATCCACGACCGCCGGCACGAGCAGCACCGTGTCGGCGCCGAGCAGCTTGGCGTTGGCAATCGACGTCAGCATGCCCTTGACGCTCTTGTCCACCACCGCGGCGTCCGACGACGACAGCGGCGAGCGCCAGTGCTCGCTGTTCATCACCGAGTGGATCGGCAGCTTGGCCGCCTGCGCCGCCTTGGCGATCGCCTCGGCCTCGGCCGGACTCTCGATGGTGTTCACTTCCATGCCCTCGAAGCCGACCTCGCGCGCCAGCGCGAAGCGCTCCTGGTAGGGCAGTTCCTTGGGCAGCATGCCGATCAGGACCGCCTTCTTCGGCGCGCCGCCGGGAGCCGCCGGGAGGGCTGCGGCCGCCGGGGCCGCGATGGCGCCAGGGGTCGGGATCAGGGCGGACGAGGCCGCTGCCGCTGCCGACATGACGCCGGCCTGCTTGAGGAACGAACGACGGGAGGTGTGAGTGGCCATGGGGGCGATTCTATGCCAGGAAGCGCTCGTAGGCGTCTTCGCCGGTGTCCTCGAACGTGCGGTAGCCGAGCGCCTCCAGGAAGCCGTCGAAGGCCTCGTCGTCGTCCACCGGCACTTCGAAGCCGGCCAGCACGCGACCGATGTCGGCGCCATGATTGCGATAGTGGAAGAGGCTGATGTTCCAGCGACCGCCGAGCGTGTCGAGGAACTGGAGCAGGGCGCCGGGTCGCTCGGGGAACTCGAACCGGCAGATGCGTTCGCGACCGACATCCCGCGATCGGCCGCCCACCATGTAGCGGATGTGCAGCTTGGCGAGTTCGCTCTGCGTCAGGTCGACCACGTGATAGCCGCCCTCCCGCAACTGCACCAGCACGTCATCGGCATCGGCGCGCGAGCGCGTGCCGACCCCCACGAAGATGTGCGCTTCGGCGCGCGTGCTCAGTCGGTAGTTGAACTCGGTGACGACCCGCGGGCCGAGAATGGTGCAGAACTGCCGGAACGCGCCCTTGCGCTCGGGAATGGTCACGGCGAAGAGGGCCTCGCGCTGCTCGCCGAGTTCGGCACGCTCCGCGACGAACCGCAGCCGATCGAAGTTCATGTTGGCGCCGGTCAGCACGGCGACCAGCGGCCCGCGCGGCGGCGTGGCCTGCGCCGCCACCCACGCCTTGAGGCCGGCCACCGACAGGGCGCCGGCCGGCTCCATGATGGTGCGGGTGTCGTCGAAGACGTCCTTGATCGCGGCACAGATCGCGTCGTTGTCGACCAGCACGATCTCGTCCACGGTCTCCGTGGCGATCGCGAACGTGTGCTCGCCGACCTCGCGCACGGCGACGCCGTCGGCAAACAGCCCGACGCGCTCGAGCACGACCCGATGGCCCGCGTCGAGGGAGCGCTTCATCGCGTCGGCATCGACGGGCTCGACGCCGATGATGCGCACCGAGGGCATGACGGCCTTGACGTACGCCGCGATGCCGGCGAGCAGACCGCCGCCGCCGACCGGGATGAAGATGGCGTCGAGGGCCCCGGGACGCTGGCGCACGATCTCGTCGCCGACGGTCCCCTGCCCCGCGATGACCAGCGGATCGTCGAACGGGTGGATGAACGTCTCTCCCGTCCGCGACGCCTCCTCGGAGGCGAACGCATACGCGTCGGCGTAGGTATCGCCGGCCAGCACCACTTCGGCGCCGCGATTGCGGACCGCATCGACCTTGATGTCCGGCGTCGTCCGCGGCATGACGATGCGGGCGCGCATGGCGAGGTGCTGGGCCGACATCGCCACGCCCTGCGCGTGGTTGCCGGCACTGGCGGCGATGACGCCCCTGGCCCGCTCGTCCGCCGTCAGGCGCGCCATGCGGTTGTAGGCGCCGCGAATCTTGAAACTGAACACCGGCTGCAGGTCTTCGCGCTTGAGCAGCACCGGCACGCCGAGTCGGGCCGACAGACGCGGAGCGCCATCGAGCGGGGTCTCGCGCGCGACATCGTAGACGCGGCTGGTGAGGATCTCCCGGAGGAGTGAGTCGAACGGCACAGGACGACTATAGCGGGAGTCGGGAACCGGGAACCGGGAACCGGGAACCGGGAACCGGGAGTCGGGAACCGGGGGACCGCTTGGGAGGGCCCGCTCGCCGAGCGGGCCGCTACCCCCCTGTCACTCGGCGAGCAACACGGCGTGGAGGTCCTTGACCGAACTCGCAATCGCGTCAGGACCCGCGGCACGCAGATCCTGTGCGGAGTGCACCCCCCAGGTCACCGCACACGTCCGCAGGCCTGCCGCGCGCCCGGCCGCGATGTCGGTGACGGCGTCGCCGATCATCCACGCCCCGGGACGGCCGACGCCGGCCAGCGCATGCGCGATGACGTCTGGCGCAGGCTTGTGCGGGAAGCCGTCGGTCCCCTGCACGTGATCGACACGGTCGACCAGGTCGAGCCGCTCCATCACGGTGCGCGCCAGCCATGTCGTCTTCGTCGTCGCCACGGCCAGGGCGTGGCCACGACCCCGCAGCCGCTCGAGAAGGTCGACGATGCCGGGGTAGGGGCGGGTGCGGTCGGCACAGCGTTCGGCGTAGTCGCGGCGATACTCGGCCACCAGCGTGTCGATGGCGTCGGCCGGGGCCCAGGGCGCGTACATGTCGCGCAGCGGCTTGCCGATCTGCGTGCGCACCGCCTCGGCACTGGGCGGATCGGCACCGATCACATGAAAGCTGCGGCAGAACGCGGCGCTGATGTCATCGAACGAGTCGACGAGCGTGCCATCCAGGTCGAAGACGATCGCGGTCACGAGGTCAGTGTAGCAACCGGGAGTCGGTGGGTAGGGCCGGTTCTCCGAACCGGCCGTCGGCGCCTGCTTCGATGAACTGCGTGGTGACGGCCCGCTCGGAGAGCGGGCCCTACCCAACCTGGGGCTGCGCCTTCAACGGTCAGCGCTTCCGCAATGAAAAAGGGCCGCTCGAGAGCGGCCCTTTTTCGTTCACCCTACGCTTCCCAGGGCAACCCGGGACGGCCGAAGTGGCCGTAGTTCGTCGTCTGCCGGTAGATGGGGCGCAGCAGGTCCAGCGTCTTGATGATGCCGGCCGGTCGCATGTCGAACGTCTTGCGGACGAAGTCCTCGGCGGCCTTGTTGTCGCCCGTGCCGAACGTCTCGACGAGCAGCGAGGTCGGCTGCGCGACGCCGATGGCGTAGGAGAACTGCACTTCACAGCGGTCGGCCAGCCCGGCCTTGACGACTTCGCGGGCCACGTAGCGACCGAAGTAGGCCGCGCTGCGGTCCACCTTGGACGGGTCCTTGCCCGAGAACGCGCCGCCGCCGTGCCGCGCCGCCCCGCCGTACGAATCGACGATGATCTTGCGGCCGGTGACGCCGGCATCGGCCGAGGGGCCGCCGTGCGAGAAGCTGCCCGAGGGATTGACCAGGAACAGGTCCTTCGCGGGCGTCCAGTCGCCGAGCACGCGCGGCGCGAGTTCCTCTATGACGTAGGCCTTGATGTCGTCCTGGCTGGCCTCGGCCACGTGCTGCGTCGACACGACCACGCGCTCGATGGCCACCGGCTTGCCGTCCTCGTAGCGCACCGACACCTGGCTCTTGCTGTCGGGACGAATCCAGCGATAGGCGCCGCCCTTCTTGCGATCCTCGGCGAGGCCGCGCGTGAGGCGGTGCGACAGCAGAATCGGCAGCGGCATGAGCTCGGGGCTCTCGTTGCTCGCATAGCCGAACATCAGGCCCTGATCGCCGGCGCCCTGCTCCTCGGCCGCCTTGTCGACGACGCTGGAGTTGATTTCCTTGGACTGCGCCGTGATCTTGAGGATGACCTGCACGCCGTCGGCGTTGAAGACCTCATCGGCCCAGTCGTAGCCGATCTCGCGAATCGCCTGGCGGGCGATCTTCTCGTAGTCGACGTCCTTCGCGCCGGTCGTCACTTCGCCGGCGAGGACCACGAGGTCTTCCTTGACGAGCGTTTCCACCGCCACCTTGGAGGTGGGATCCTGAGAGAGACAGGCGTCGAGCGCGGAGTCGGAGATGAAGTCGGCCACCTTGTCCGGGTGGCCCTCCGACACGGACTCCGACGTGAGAACGAAACGGGACATGCGGGGTTAATCCTTCGGGTGATGCAAGTACGTTGGGGCCGGAGCTTCGCCGTGCCAGCCGTTCACGTGCCCACGCTCGTGCCCTTCCGGGCCCGTCGGGGCTCGGGCGCACGAGGGTGGACGGGCGCCGGGCGGCTCAGCTCACGCGGCGCAGCACGCCTTCGGAACTGACGGTCGCCAGGATTTCGTCCCGGCGGCCCCGCGCCTCGGTCAGATCGTCCGTCTTGAGCGAATGGCGAATCCGCTCCTGACGCCAGCCGTCAATGATAACCGTGTAGGCAATCCACCAGAAGCGGCCATTGCGCCAGAGGTGATGATTCTCACCCAACCGCTGGAACCGGCGGTCGTCGGGCGACAGCGCCACCTGGAGAGACGGCCGACGCAGGGCCGGGACCGATGAGGACTCTGTGGGGGAGGCGGTCAAAATCACGTGTCTTCTCCTGAGCAACCAAGTGAAGACATTCGGAGGTTGCGGGGTGATCGCCCGCACGGACACTTTTGTTTGTTCGTCTCGAACCGCATCGCCGCGGTCGGCTGCCTGCGCCGACCGGGCTGGCACCTTGGGATGTCCGCCCCAGGTTGCCGGGCCCGCACTGTGCGGACCGCTCCGGATGTCGAGGAAGACGATAGCATTACATGTGGAGATACACAAGCGTGGATTTACAGAATGATTCCATAACGGTCGGGGTTCGGCACCTCGGCACCGCACAGACGCCCCAGTACCAGACCCCTGGGGCAGCGGCCTTCGACCTGGCCGCCGCCGAGACCGTGACGGTCGCGCCGGGGCGGCTGGCCCTCGTCCCGACGGGCCTGGTGTTCGCCGTTCCCGACGGGCACTTCCTCGCGATCGTCGCCAGGAGCAGCCTGCCCAAACGCGGCCTGCTGGTCGCCAATGGCCTCGGTGTGCTCGACAGCGACTACCGCGGCCCCGCCGACGAGGCCCGCGTGCTGGTGCTCAACTACACCGACGCGCCGGTGACGGTCGCCGCGGGCGACCGTATCGCCCAGGCGTTCGTGCTCCGGGTGCCCCGGGTGCAGTTCGTGCCCCTCGCCCACGACGCTGGCGCGGACTCCAGAGGCGGGTTCGGCTCGACCGGGGAGCGGTGAGACGGGGGGCTCGGGGCTCGGGGCTCGGGGCTCGGGGCTCAAAAGACAAGGCTCAAGGCTCAAGGCTCTGGGCTTGGGGCTTGGGGCTTGGGGCTTGGGGGCTGGCGTCAGCGCCGTGCTACCGGACGGATCCCGTGTGAGGTATCTGCTGAACACCCTGTTCATCCGGAGCGCAGTTGGACGACGGGTGTTGCGACGCAACCGTCGCTGGACTACCCGCGCTCGACGATGAGCCGCTGGCGGCCGCGATTCGGGCTCTGACGTCCGCCGCAGGTCCCGCGGCCACCGGTGGTGCGCGACGAACGCGACACCTGGCGAGCGGCGGCATGTGGACATCACGCTGCTGGGCCGGTTTCGGCAGGCCAGGCACCGGGCGCCTGGGGACCGGCAGCGCCACTGGCGGAGCGCGCGCGGGACGTGGCCATCGATGACCACGCGCGGCTCCCTTGCGTGGAGGTGCCAGCGCGTGACGAGTGACAACGGGCGCGACGGCGTGTCGCGCGTCTTCGCCGCGCACTGCCCGACCCTGGCGCTGCGGCACCTGTGGACGCGGCCGTCAACGCCTCGATCCAACGGGGAAGGCCGAGCGTGTCATCCAGACGCTGCAACGCGCGTGGGTGAACGCCCAGCCCCCAAACCGTCAGCCATTCCTCACGCGACCGCGCAACGCGGCGTGACGAATCCGCGTGCGCGCATCAACAGCCACGGCCGCGGGGCAGCCACGTCCCAGCCGCCGCGGGCACGACGCCCCGAGCCCTGAGCCCGTTCTACTGAGCCCTGAGCCTCGAGCCCCTACGACCCCACCCGCGTCGCCGCCGGCTGCGGCAGGTCGATCGGCTCGCTCGCGTGGCCGTGCGACGCCTTGTTGCCGCGGCGGAACAGCCCCAGCGAGAAGTCGCGCAGGCCGGCCATGATGTCGTACAGCGTCGGAATCACCAGCAGCGTCAGCAGCGTCGAGGTGATCACCCCGCCGATGACGGCGCGGCCGAGCGGCGCCCGGAAGTCGGCGCCTTCGCCGTGCCCGATGGCCACCGGGATCATGCCGGCCACCAGCGCGATGCTGGTCATCAGAATCGGCCGCAGTCGGACGCGGCCGGCCTCGATCAGCGCCTCGCGGCGGTCCATCCCCTGCTCCATCGACCACTTGGCGAAGTCGATGAGCAGGATGGCGTTCTTGGCCACGATGCCCATGAGCAGGATGACGCCGATCATGCTCATCAGATTGAGCGTGGTGTTGGTGAACAACAGCGCCAGCATCACGCCGATGAGCGACAGGGGCAGCGACACCATGATGGCCAGCGGGTCGAGGAACGACCCGAACTGCAGCACCAGCACGAAGTACATCAGCATGATCGCCAGGCCGAGCGCGGCGATGATGCCGCCGAAGACCTCCGCCTGGTCGGCCGACTCCCCGCCGGTCGACAACTCGTAGCCGGCCGGCAGCGGCACGTTGGCCGCGAGCCTGGGCATGATGTCGTTGAGCACTTCGTTCAGCGATCGCACCTCGGTGTTGGCCTCGATCTTGATGACCCGATCACGATTGAGGTGGTCGATCCGGGCCGGACCGATGTTGGTCTCCAGCCTGGCCACCTGACCGAGCGGCATCAGCACGGGCCCCTGCGGCCCCTGGACCGCGATGGGCAACTGGGACAGGTCCTTCAGGTTCTGACGCGACTCCGGCGCCAGCCGCACGTAGACGTCGCGCGTCTCGCCCTCGGGATCGATCCAGTCTCCCGTGTCGATGCCAGCAAATGCCGGGCGCAGCGCCTGGGCGACCTGCCCGACGGTGACCCCGAGCGATCCGGCCAGCCCGCGGTCCATCAGGATGTCGATCTCGGGTTTGCGGCCCTTGGTGGAGAGACCGACGTCGACCGCGCCCGGGACCTGCCGCACCTCATCGCGCACGCGCTCGGCCAGCACCGCCAGTTCGTCGGCCTTGGGACCGGTGAGCTGCAGCTGGATCTGCTTGAAGTTGCCGAAGAAGTTCGTGTTGATCCAGGCCTCGACGCCCCCGAGATTGAGCAGGCGCGCGCGCAGTTCGGCGGCGACGTCCTCCTGCCGCCGCGTGCGCTCGGCGCGCGGCTTCAGCCGGACGTAGACCGATCCCTCGTCCACCGACTCGGTCTGTCCACCGATGCTCGTGTAGGTGTAGGCCACTTCGGGCAGGGCCCGGGCGATGGCCGACACCTCCTGCGTCTTGAGCTGGGTGTAGGCGATGTTGGACCCCGGCGGCGTCGTCACGATGACGCTGAACTCGGAGTTGTCCATGATCGGCATGAAGGCGCCGCCGATCAGGCCCATCGCCGGCAGCGCCAGGGCGCCGACGAACGAGGCCACCGTCAGCAGCACCATCGCGAAGCGGTGCCGCAGCGCCCAGCTGATGACGTACTTGTAGCGGTCGGCCTGCCGGTCGAACCACCGGTTGAACCGGTCGAGGGCCCGCGACACGAAGCTGCGCTGCTCCATCGGCACGTGCGGATCCGGCCAGTACGCCGACAGCATCGGGTCGAGCGAGAACGAGACGAACAGCGACACCAGCACCGAGCAGGCGATGGTCAGCGCGAACGGCGCGAACCACTGCTGCGCGAGGCCGCCCATGTAGGCGATCGGCACGAAGACGACGACGATCGAGAAGGTCGTCGCGGCGACGGCCAGTCCGATTTCCGCCGTGCCCTCGCGGGCCGCGGTGTAGTGGTCCTTGCCCATCTCGACGTGACGCACGATGTTCTCGCGCACCACGATCGCATCGTCGATGAGGATGCCGATGGCCAGGGACAGGCCGAGCAGCGACATCGTCTCGAGCTTGAAGCCGAACATCAGGACGGCGATGAACGAGGCGAGCACCGAGACCGGCAGCGCGAGGCCCGTGATGACGGTCGAGCGCCACGAATTGAGGAACAGGAAGACCGTGAACACCGTCAGGACGGCACCCTCGATCAGCGCCGACTGGACGCTCTCGACCGAGGCCTCGACACGCGACCCGGCGTCGCGCACCAGCTTGAGCTCGACGCCCGGCGGCAGGGTCTTCTGCACCTCGCGGACCTTGGCAATCACCGCCTCGCTGACGGTGGTCGTCGAGGCGTTGGTGGTCTTCTTGACCTCGATGCCGACGGCGTTGCTGTTGTTGTAGGCCGCGCCCGTGCGCGGCTCCTCGGCGCCGTCGTAGACCCGCGCGACATCGGCCAGCCGCACGATGCGACCGCCCGACTGGCTGACGACGATCTGGCCGAACTCGTTGGGCGACTGCAGACGGCCGCGCAGGCGGATCGTGCGTTCCTGGATGCCGCCCTGCAGCCGGCCGACGGGCACGGCGAGGTTCTGCGACTGCAGCGCGCCGACGACCTGCCCGACACCGACGCCGGCGGTCTGCATCGCCCGCGGATCGATCTCGACGGTGATCTCCCGCTCGATGGCCCCGACGACGAGCACTTCGGCGACGTTGCGGATGCCGCGCAGCTCGTTGGTCACGCCGGGATCGGCCAGCTGCGTCAGCTGGGCGCCCGTCAACTTCTCGGACGTCAGCGCCAGCGTCACGATCGGGAAGTCGTTGGGATCGAAGCGCTTGAGAATCGGCTCCTCGATCTCGAGCGGCAGCTCGTTGCGAATCTCGGAGATCTTGTCGCGAATCTCCTGGACGGCCTCGGCCGGCTCCTTGCCGAACTCGAACTCGGCGACGATCACGCCGAAGCTGTCGAGCGACTGGGAGTCCATCTTCTTGAGGCCGCTGATGCTCGAGATGCCTTCCTCGATCGGGTCGATCAGATCGCGCTCGACCTGGTCGGGCGACGCGCCCGGGAATGGCAGCGACACCGAGACGACGGGTGGCGCGATCTCGGGGAATTCGTCGACCTCGAGCTGCAGCAGCGCGAAGGTTCCGAAGACCACGAGCGCCAGCATCGACACGATGGTGACGACGGGGCGCTTGATGGCGAAATCGGAGATGAACACGTCAGCTTCTCCTTGAACAGGACGGCAACTACGACTTCGGCCCGGACTCGGGGGCAGCCGGCGCGGCTCCTGCCGTGGCCCGCTGCGACCGATCGACCACGGTGACCTGCGTGCCGGGCGTGACCCCCTGCGCGACGCCGGTCAGCAACACGTCGCCTTCCGACAGGCCGTCGACGACCTCGGCGCGCTCGTTCTGCGCATCGACGAGCCCGAGCCGGATCGTCGTCTTCTCGACCTTGCCGCCGCGGATGCGCAACACCGTCGGCTGCGTGTCCATGTCGGCGATGACGCTCAGCGGCACGATGAGGCCCCGGCGCGACGCCTGCGTGACCCGGCCGTCGGCAAACAACCCGGCGACCAGCCGGCCACTGCGGTTGTCCACCGTCACCCAGAGCGGGACCTGGCGCGTGGTCGGGTCGGCCGTCGGGCTGATGCGCTCGACCTTCCCGGTGAACTGCTGATCGGGATAGCCGCGGACCTGGAACGCGACCTCGGCGCCGACGCGCACGCGCGACAGCGACTCCGACGGCAGCGACGCCTCGAGCTGGATGCTCGACGGGTCGACGATCGTGTAGAGCGCCGTGCCGGGCGCCACCACATCGCCGGCGTTGACCGGGCGCTCCGCCACGATGCCGGAGATCGGCGCGGTCACGGTGGCGTCGCCGAGGGCCTTGCGCGCATTGCTCAGCCGACTCCGGGCGCTCGCCAGTTCCGATTCGAGCCGCACCACCTCGTTGCGCGCCCCTTCGACGGCGCGTTCGGCCACCGCGCCGGCCGTCACCAGGGTCTGCGCCCGCGCCAACTCGCGCTTCGCGAGGTCGAGCGCCTGCTCCTGCGAGCGCACCGACGATTCGGCCGACGACACGGCTTCGTCCGCCGTACGCGCCTCGATGCGCGCGAGCAGCTGGCCACGCCGCACCGCCTGGCCCTGCTCTGCCGTGACGGTCAGCACGGAGCCGCCGATCTCGGCGCGGACTGTCGCCTGCGTCTTCGGCGCCAGCGTGCCCGAGACCGCAGGCCCGGTGACGATGTCGTCGGCGGTGACGGCGACGGTGTTCTCCTTGCCGATGTCCAGGACGGCGGGAGCCGCCGCGGCCGTCCCTCCGGCGTCCTTGGCCGCCTCCGAGCCGCCGCACGCCGCCGCCAGCGACGCCACCAATCCGACCGCCAGCCAACTCGTGCGGCCGCGCCGCGCCTCTCGTGTCATCGCGTCTCTCACTGACGTACTCCCGTCTGCGTCCCGCTGCCAGCCGTGCCGGCGCCCGCCGCTGTGGTGCCACCCGCCGCCGTCATCGCGCCCGTCGGCTGCGCCG
>NZ_JALHPM010000114.1:0-22615 GCF_022842525.1 Luteitalea sp. | reverse complement strand
GCCGCGGCGGCCGCCACGGCCCCTGAGGGGCAGCCCACGGCCGCCTCATCGCCCGGCCCGGTCGCGGCGGGCTGGACGCCGAAGAAGGTCGCCATCAACCGGGCCGACCGCGCGACGCGCAACCCGCTGCTGTCCCACTGCATCCGCTCCGGCCCGCTGCTGTTCCTTGCCGGGATCGGCGGCTGGTATCCCGAGGATCGCGCCGAGCCCGGTGACGCACGGGTGCAGACCGACAGCGCCCTGAAAGCGATGCGTGCGCTGCTCGAGCAGGCGGGCTCGTCGATGGCCAACGTGCTGAAGGTGCACATGACCATCTCCGACCCGAACCGTAACCTGCCGCTGGTCAACGAGGGGTACCGAGGCCACTTCCCCGACCCGCCGCCGGCGCGCTCCTACAGCGGGTGCGGTGTCGATGAACAGGGCCGGGCGCACGTCCTCATCCAGATCGACTGCGTCGCCTACGTGGACTGACCTGACGCTGACGGCCCGTTCCACCTCCGCCACGGCTGCGGCGGACAGGTCGGAGAACGGGCCCTACCCAATGTCGCCGGCTGTCAGGCGCAGGCCGCGTCGCTCTGCTCGACCAGGCGCGCCAGCGTCTCCGGATCGGCGGGCTTGGTCAGGTGGTGCGAGAAGCCGGCGGCGCGGGTGCGGGCGCGATCGACCACGTCGCCGTAGCCGGTGACGGCAATCAGGACGCAGCGTTGCTGCAGTCCCTGCGCCAGCAGGCGCCTGGCCACTTCGTAGCCATCGAGCTCGGGCAGGCCGATGTCGCAGATGACCACATGCGGGCGATGGCGCTGGACGGCGTCGAGCCCCGCGAACCCATCGCGGGCGACGGTCACGTCGTGGCCGATCCGTTGCAGGTACACCGAGAGCGCCTCGGCCGCATCGGCGTTGTCCTCGATGATCACCACGCGACGCCGTTCACCCTCATGCGCCGGTGCTTCCGGCGCTGGCAGCGGCGCGACGACGTCGGCGTGCAGCGGCAGGGTGATCGTCGCCTCGGTGCCCTGATCGTCGCCGTCGCTGGCGATGGACGCCGTGCCCCCGTGCAGCGACGCCAGCGATCGCACGACCGTCAGGCCGATGCCGAGGCCGCCCTGCCCGCGGTCCAGCGGGCGCTCGGACTGCGCGAACAGGTCGAACACTCTCGACAACTGGTCGCGCGGGATGCCCTGCCCCGTGTCCCGGACGCGGATCTGCACGGAGCCGGTGACACGCGCGGCGCGCACGTGGACGTGCCCGCCCGGCGGGGTGAAGCGGATGGCGTTGGTGAGCAGGTTGCCGACCATCTGATCGAGGCGCACCGGATCGGCCATCACGACGAGGGGGCGGTCCGGCACCTCCCGCGTCAGGTCGAGTCCCTTCTCGCGTGCGGCGGCCCCGGCGGCTTCACAGGCCTGATGGACGACCTCACGCACATCCAGTGGGCGGCACTTGAGCGTGACGACGCCACGCGTCAGGCGCGAGACGTCGAGCAGGTCGTCCACCAGACGCGTGACGTTGGCCAGCTGTCGTTCCATCAGGTGCTGCATCCGCTCGGCCATCTGCTCGTTGGGCGAGAGGCGCAGCACCTGCAGCCCGGTGCGCAGCGAGGCCAGCGGGTTGCGCAGTTCGTGGGCCAGCATGGCGAGGAACTCGTCCTTGCGCTGGGCCGACTCGTCGCGCTGCTGCAACAGGTCGCGCATCTGGTACTGACGCCCCCTCGCCCGCAGCGCCGCCTGCACGGTCGTCGTCAGCGTCGGCAGCACCAGCGGCCGCGGCAGCAACGAGACGTTGCCGAGCGACTGCAGCGGATGCGGCGCATTGAGGTCCTCGCCATCGGCGCCTACCACGATGATCGGCAGGTCCGACCAGGGGGGCTGCGCCTCGAGCAGGCGCTCGAGGCTGCTCGTGACGTCGCCCGTCAGCAACTCGCCGGCGATGAGCAGCGTGCCGGCGCCCTCCTGCAGCGCCGCCATCGCCTCGGCCCAGGTGCGCGTCAGCAGGCAGGCGAAGCCGCGGTCGCGCAGGACGTCGCACGTGAGCTGGCCGTCGCGGCCGGGCGCCCACACGACGACGCGGGCGTCGCTCATGTCCGGACACGCGACAGGTCGCCCTGCACGCCCGTGAAGCGCGGGTTGCCGGTGAGCACGCCCTCGAAGTCGGCCAGCGGTGGCCCGATGTGCAGACCCTGGGCGTCGACCTGCAGCTCCCGGACGAGGACCTCGTGCGCGCCCGTGCGCTTCTTGACCACCGAGATGGCGCGCCGGACCTGTCCGAACGCCTCGAAGTACCGCAACAGCAGCACCGTGTCGGCCAGGTAGCTGATGTCGAGCGGCGAGGTCAGCTGCGCGCCGAGGATGCCGTGCTGTGCCAGCGTCAGGATGGTGACGACGTTGCGATGGCTGAGGAAGGTGAGCAGCTCGTGCAGGTGCGCCGAGAGGAACCGCTCCTCGGGCATCGCGCTCAGGTAGCCGCTGAGGCTGTCGATGACCACCATCGACGCCCCGTCGGCCACCGCCTGCGCCACCATGTGCGTGAACTCGCCGGCCGAGAACTCCGCGGCGTCGACCTGTCGCAGCCGCACGTGGCCACGCGCGGAGAGTTCGTCCAGGTCGAGCCCGAGGCGCGTGCTCCGCTCGACGAACGACCGCGCGGTCTCGTCGAAGATGAAGATCGCGACCGTCTCGCCTTGCCGGGCCGCCGACACCGCATATTGCGTCGCGATGATGCTCTTGCCGACGCCCGCCGGTCCCATCAGCAGCGTGCTCGACCCCCGGCGTAGTCCGTCCCCGACGAGGGCGTCCAGCGCCTTCACCTCGCTCGCCAGCGTCGTCGTCGGCATCGGTTCGAAGTGCTCGGCGGCGATGAGGCGCGGGTAGACCTCGACGCCGCCGGTGCGGATGGCGAAGTCGTGGTAGCCGTCGCGGAACGGGATGCCGCGCATCTTGTGCACCCGCAGGCGGCGCCGCTGGCCGCCGTACTCGGCCGAGTCCTGCTGCAGCGTGATGTACCCGTGCGCGAGCGCCTCGGCCTGCAGATCACCGCCTGCGCCGGTGGTCATCTCCTGCATCAGCAGTGCCGTGCAGCCGCAGCTGGTGAACAGCTCGCGCATCGCCAGCACATGACGCCGGTAGCGCAGGACATCGCGCGAGAGGTGCCGGATGTCGGAGAACGGGTCGAACACGACCCGCGTCGGCCGGACCTGCTCGACGGCCGCGACGATGGCATTGCGGATGTCGTCGAGTTCGACGTCGCCGGGCGAGAAGAAGGAGTACTGCTGCTCGGGGTCGAGTTCGCGGGCGGGGGAGGCCGGATTGGCCACGACGATGCCGTCGAGGGACCAGCCGTGCGACGCGGCAATCAGTTCGAGCTCGCGCTGGGCTTCCGACAGGCTGATCCAGAGCGTCCGCTCGCCGCGCTGTCGGCCTTCGAGCAGGAACTGCATGCCGACGGTCGTCTTGCCGGCGCCCGACTCGCCTTCGAGCAGGTACATGTGGCCCTGCGGCAGACCACCGCCGAGGATGTCGTCGAGCCCTGCGATGCCCGTCGAGACCGACGGCCCGAAGCGGGCGGGTCCTGCGCCATTCGTCCCTGCCACCAACCGGCTCCCTCCGGCGAACTCGTCCGTACGCGCGTCATGGCGCGTGGGCATCGCCACAGTGCACGGCTTCAGATCTATGCGAGAGCGCGGCTGAAGTAAACCGCAAGTTAGCTACAGCTGACGTAAAAAACGAACGGCCGAGCGAAGCCGCCCGGCCGTCGTGTCTCTCTTCTGTGCGGGTGGCGCGAATCGCTGCGCCACGGCACCCCATCCGGCATCCCTAGATGCCCTTCGGTGCCCACCCCTGCTCGTACTCGCGCCCCCACAGCTTCATGGCGTCGGCGTCCTGCTGGATGCGTCCGGTGGCCGGGTCGCACGTCAACGTGCGGCCGGTCTTCCAGGCGATGTTGCCGAGGTGCGCCATCATCGTGCTGACGTGGCCGCCGTCGATCGGCGTGAACAGCGTCGCCTTGCCGCGGATGCCGTCGAGGAAGTTGGCCGTGTGCAGTGCGTCGAGGCGCACGGCCGGGCCGACCTGGCTGGTCGACGCCCCGGGGTCGGTCTTGACCTCCTCGACGACGGTGCCCTTCAGGTCGTAGATCGTGTAGCCGTCGCCGTCGATCATCAGCGAGCCCTGCTCGCCATGGAACGTCACGCCGACGCCGTTGCCCTGCGGCTTGTAGCCGTTGGCGCTCATCGACTCCCAGCTCACCATCTTGCGGTCCGGGTACTCCAGCGTCACGATCTGCGTGTCGGGGAATTCCCAGTCGTCCTTGTAGTGGTAGCGGCCGCCGGCCGACGTCACGCGCGTCGGGTGCTCCACCTGCAGGCCCCAGCGCGCGAGGTCGAACATGTGCGTGCCGTTGTTGGCCGACTCGCCGGTGCCCCAGTGCCAGCGCCAGTGCCACTCGTAGTGCACCACGTTGTCGAGGAACGGGCGACGCGGGGCCGGGCCCTGCCACAGGTCGAAGTCGAGCCACTGCGGCACCGGCGCCGGCTTGCCGAGGCCGATCGACGTGCGGGCGTTGGCGTACCAGGTGCGTGCGTTGTAGACGCGTCCGATGCGGCCGCCGTGCACGAGCGCGATCGCCTTCTGCACGTTGGGCCACGAGCGCCGCTGGTTCCCCATCTGCACCACCTTGCCGGTGCGCTTCTGGGTCTCCACGAGCACCTCGCCTTCGCGCGGGTTGTGACTGCACGGCTTTTCCACGTACACGTGCTTGCCGGCGTTCAGCGCGAGGATGGCCGCCGGTGCGTGCCAGTGATCGGGCGCGGCGATGACCAGCGCGTCGACGTCTGGCGATTCGACGACCTTGCGCACGTCGGGGATGGCGCGCGGCCGGCCGCCGCCGGCCTCCGACACGAGCTCGATGGCCCGCGCCGCCGCGCGCGTGTCCACGTCGCAGATCGCGGTGATGGCGGCGCCGGGGGTGTTCAGGAACGCCCGCGTGAGCTGCGCGCCACGGCTGTTGACGCCCATGATGGCGACCCGCACGCGGTCGGCGGCGGCCCCGGGTTGCAGGCGGATGGCCGGCGCGGCCGACGCCAGGGCAGGAGCGACGAGGCTGGCACCGAGGCCGGCCGAGGCAGTCTTCAGAAACGAACGACGATCGAGGGAATCGGGCATGGCGCCCCTACAATACGCCGTTCCCGGAGGATTCGTGCCCCTGACCACCCTGCGCCCCCAGTCACCGGCCTACCAGCTGTTCATGCTCGTCCTCTGCATCGTCACCCTCATGGGGGTCGCCGTCCAGGTCATCGCCCGCCCGCCCGCGGAGGTGCGCGGCATCCTGCAGGTGGCCGACACGATCGTCTGCGCCTTGTTCTTCGGCGATTTTCTCGTCACGCTGCGCCGGGCGCCCGACAAGTGGCGCTACATGTACACGTGGGGCTGGCTCGACCTCGTTTCGAGCATTCCGGTGTTCGACGCGGCACGGTGGGGGCGGGCGGCGCGCATCGCCAGGTTGCTCAGGCTCCTGCGCGGCGTGCGGGCCTCGATGATCCTCACCGAAGTGGTGCTGATGCGGCGTCGTCAGAGTGCGGTGCTGGCCGCGGCGCTGACGCTGCTGCTGGTGCTGGTGTCCGCGGCGGTGCTGATCCTGACCGTCGAGGACGCGCCCCAGTCCAACATCCTCACGGCCGAGGACGCGCTGTGGTGGGCGACGACGACGCTGACGACCGTCGGCTACGGCGACCGCTATCCGGTGACCACCGAAGGACGCGTCATCGCTGCGGTGCTGATGGGCGCCGGCGTGGGGTTGGTCGGGGTCCTCTCAGGTTTGCTGGCGTCCTGGTTCATGGAGCCGGTGCGCACGGAGGAGCAGCGCGAGGAGGACCTCGGCGAGCTTCGCCGCCTGCGCCAGGAGATTCAGGAACTGCGCGCGCAGATGGCGCAGCGGCACGGCGGCCCGTAGCTGGACTATGCTTCGGCTCGTCCTCGACGCTCCGCAGCCATGCCGGCGGGCCGACCCGCCAGAAAGAGCCCCATGTCGCACGTGCCAGACACGCCGGAGGCCCTCGTGGCCGACTCGCATCGGCAGATCCAGCGGGCCTGGCGCTACTTCGCCCGCGCGCTGCCCGGCGGGGGCGTGATCGAGCAGGACGGCCTGCTCCTCACCGATGCCCGCTCACCCCTCGCGTTCATGAACGCCGCGTTCCTGACCACCCTGGCGAGCGACGAGGACGATCTCCAGCGGCGCATCGAGGCGGCCGCGGCGCACTTCCGACGCCGCGGCCTGCCCTGGGTGTTCATGCCGGCCGAGGACCTGGTGGCCGAGCCCCTGCGGGCCCATCTCGACGCGATCACGGCCGCCGCCGGCCTGCAGTTCATGATGCCGATGACCGGCATGGTGGCGCCCGCCCTCCAGCCCTCGGCGCGCCCCCTGCCGACGCTCGAGTACCGCGCCGTGACCGACGAGGCGACGCGTCGCGCGGTGGCCGACATCAACGGCGAGGGCTACGCCATGCCGGGCGACCTGATGCATGCGGCGACGGGCGTCGAGCGCCTCTGGGTCGACATGGTGGGCGTGGTCGGCTACGTCGATGGCGAGGCGGTGTCGACGGCCTCGGTGACGCCGGTCGACCAGACGGCCTACGTCTGCCTCGTCGCCACTCGGCCCGGCCACCAGGGCAAGGGCTACGCCGACGCCGTCATGCGCCGCGCCCTGGCCGACGCGCGCCGGGAGTGGGGCGTCCAACGGACCGTCCTGCACGCGACACCGGCCGGCCGCCCCGTCTACGCCCGCATGGGATACGCCGACACGAATCTGTTCCGCGTGTACGTGGGGGCCTGACCCCCGCGCCATCCCGCGTCTCGAGGTCGGGCTTTGACATCGGAGGGCCCGGACGCCATTCTGAAACAGCCGAACGGGCCTTCATGTCCATTGCCGCCACCGCGCTCTCGCGGTTCCTGACCTTCGACCGCGCCGCGTGGGCCCACCTCCGCGACAGCACGCCCCTGACGCTGTCGGAGGCCGACATCACCGCGCTGCGGGGGCTCAACGACGCCCTCTCGATGGACGAGGTCGTGCAGATCTACCTGCCGCTGTCGCGGCTGCTGAACCTGTACGTCGGCGCGTCGCAGGGGCTGTATCGCACCACGCAGACCTTCCTCGGCAACGATGGGGAGCAGGTGCCGTTCATCATCGGCCTGGCCGGCAGCGTGGCCGTGGGCAAGAGCACCACCGCGCGCATCCTGCAGGCGCTGCTGTCGCGGTGGCCGAACCACCCCTCGGTCGATCTGGTGACCACCGACGGTTTCCTCTTCCCGAACGCGGTGCTCGAGAGCCGCGGGCTGATGAAGCGCAAGGGATTCCCGGAGAGCTACGACCGGGCGCGTCTCGTCCGGTTCCTGGCCGACGTCAAGGCCGGCGTGCCGGAAGTCCATGCGCCGGTGTATTCGCACCAGCGCTACGACATCGTCCCCGGACAGGTCCAGACCGTCCAGCAGCCCGACATCGTCATCGTCGAAGGGCTCAACGTGCTGCAGGCGCCGCCGCACCAGCGCGACACCGATCAGCTGTTCGCCTCGGACTTCTTCGACTTCTCGATCTATGTCGATGCCGACGAGCGCGACATCGAGCAGTGGTATGTGGCCCGTTTCCTGCGGCTGGTCGAGACGGTGTTCCAGGATCCCGATTCGTACTTCCACCGGTACGCGTCGCTGGACGACCGCCAGGCTCGCGAGACCGCCGCGCGGATCTGGACCGAGATCAACGAACCCAACCTGCGCGAGAACATCGAGCCGACGCGCATGCGCGCCCACCTGATTCTCACCAAGGGCGCCCGTCACCTCGTCGAGCAGGTCCAGTTGCGCCGCGTGTAGCCGTCGACCTCGTCTCCACACGTAGCCGTCGACCTTCAGGTCGACGGTCGACCCCGTCGGACTTGTCCGACGGTCACCCCCCGATCGCAACGACGTCTTCTGGTGCGCCGCTACGGCTTCTTGCGCGGGTCGTCGGGTGGCGGCAGGGTCGGCGCACGCAGCGCCAGCACGACGGCGACCACGGCCACGCCGATCAGCGGGAACTGCAACCAGGGCACGCCGAACATGCCCGCATAGATCGAGCCGAAGGCGCTGAACATCGCGATGCCGAACCACAGGGGACGAGTCATACGGGGCTCAGGGCTCAAGGCTCACGCTGAAGGCTCAGGGCTCAGGGCTCAGGGCTCAGGGCGTCGAGGTGTGTGCGAATCCAGTCGTGCATGAGGCGCGAGGCGCGCCCTCGGTGGCTGACCTCGGCCTTCTCGACCTGCGTCAACTCGGCGAACGTGCGGCCGAGCGGCGGGTAGAACAGCAGCGGGTCGTAGCCGAACCCGTGGTCTCCGCGCGGCTCCGCGGCGATGACGCCCGCGGCCTCGCCCTCGGCCACGTGCAGGATGGTGCCGTCCGCGTTGGCCAGCGCCAGCACCGACACGAACCTCGCGGCCGACTCCCGGCTCCCGCGCGCATCGAGCTGCGCGTAGACCCACGCATTGCGCTCGGCGTCATCGGCGCCGGGGACGCGCGCCGATCGCACGCCCGGCGCGCCACCGAGCGCCTCGACCTCGAAGCCCGAGTCCTCGGCCAGGCACGGCAGCCCCGAGGCCATGGCGTATGCCGTGGCCTTCAGTCGCGCGTTGTCGGCGCAGGTCTCCCCGGTCTCGTCGGGGGGCTCGATGGCCGTCGGCAGATCGGCGAGCGACACCAACGTACACGGGACGTCGGCAAACAGCGCCGCGAGTTCCCGCATCTTGCCGGGGTTGCTGGTCGCCACCAGCAGGCGTGTCGTCGTGCTCATGGCTGCGTCGGCGGGGCGACCTTGAGCAGCGTGCCGACGATGACGGCCTGCTGCGCGATCAGCTCGTCGATGCCCTTGCTGCCGAGGTCGAGGAGCTGGTCCAGCACCGCGCGCGGAAACGGCTCCTTCTCGGCCGTGCCCTGCACCTCGATGAAGCGCCCGTCGCCGGTGCGAATCACGTTCATGTCGACGTCGGCGTTGGAGTCCTCGTCGTAGGCGAGGTCGAGCATCGGCACCCCGACCACCACGCCCACGCTCGTGGCCGCCAGGTAGTCCTTCACCGGGATCTCCTTGATCTGCCGGGCCTCCAGCATGTGCTGCATCGCGAGCACCATCGCGACGAAGCCTCCGGTGATGGCCGCCGTGCGCGTGCCGCCGTCGGCCTGGATGACGTCGCAATCGACCCAGATCGTCCGTTCGCCGAGCCCCTTCATGTCCACCACCGACCGCAGCGACCGGCCGATCAGGCGCTGAATCTCCTGGGTGCGTCCGCCGACCTTGCCGGCCGTGGACTCACGCTGCACGCGTGTGGTCGTGGCGCGCGGCAGCATGCCGTACTCGGCCGTCACCCAGCCCTTGCCGCTGTTGCGCAGGAACGGCGGGACGCGATCCTCGACGCTCGCGGTGCAGATGACGCGCGTGCGTCCGCTTTCGATCAGGCACGAGCCTTCGGCGTGCAGGGAGATGTGGGGAGTGATGGTGCAGGGGCGAAGGGCGTCGTTGGCGCGGCCGTCAGAGCGTGGCATGTGAGGACAGTTTACAGCCCGGACGAGGGAGGACGGAGGAACGAGGAGAGAGGACGGAGGTAGGACGGAGGGGCGAGGGTAGAGGAAGGAAGAAGGAGGAAGGAAGAAGGAAGAAGGAGGGGCGCGCGCCGCGGGCCATGGCCGGGTCGGGACCGTGCTCAGCGCTGAGGGCTGGGCCGCGAGACGGGTACCGATGGGGCAGCGGGTGGCGGCACCGGCTGTGCCGCTGGCTGTGGCGCTGGCGCCACCCCTCCGTCCTGGCTCCTCGGACCTACCTCCGTCCTCTCTCCTCCCTCCTCCGTCCTCGTCGGGGCGCCTGCCACCTCCACCCACCGCATGTTCTTCGCGAGGGGATGGCGCAGGTCGACGTGGCCGGCCAGGGTCTCCACCTCCTGGCCATCCACCAGGATCTGCACGCCCTTGATGGCGGGGAGGTTCACCGTCACGGCATTGACGATCGCGTAGACGGCGAAGAGTTCGTCGAGGCTGCCGCCCCGGTGGTTGGCCACGGCTTCCTTCGACAGGTCCACGAACGCCGTGCCGTCGTCGGCGACGAAGATCTGGCGGACCTTCGTGCCTTCGGCGATCGCCTGCGCCAGGGGCGTCGGGGCTGCCAGCAGCTGAGCCTCGACCAGGCTGCGGGCCTGTTCGGCAGGCGTGGCGCCGTACGGCACGTCGGCGTCCACCGCCGTGAGGTGCAGGCCGTCCTCAGCCACGTAGTAGAGGCTGGCGCGGATGCGTCCGGTGGCCTCCGCTGCGTCGGCGTCCTCGGCACGCGGCACCTCGACGGTGGCCGGCGCAAACCACCGGGGGACGAAGACGAGGCCCGCGATGCCGATGAGCACGGCGGTCATCGCGCCGAGCAGCCCCACGATCAGCGGTCGCCGCATCAGCGCGGGTCCTGCTGCTGCGTCGGGGCACCACCGACGCGTTCGCTCGTGGCCTTGTAGCGCACGACGGACGCCAGCAGGGCGCTGACGATCTGCGACTGGTACTCCGGCGAACTCAGGCGCTTCTCCTCGGTGGGGTTCGTGATGAAGCCGGTTTCCACCAGCACCGCCGGCATGTTGGCGCCCACCAGCACGCGGAAGGGGGCCTGCTGGATGGCGCGGGGCGACATCGGGATCCGCTGCCGCATCTCGCCTTCGATGGTGCGAGCGAGACGGGCCGACTCGTTGAGGTGCTGCGCCTGCGCCATCTCCCAGAGAATCAGGTCCACGGCACGCTGGCCGCCCCCGAGCGTCGGCAGCAGGGCCCCCGGTTCGGCGGCATTGCCGCGCGCGCTGTTGCCGTACTCGCCGAGCGTCACGTAGAAGACCTCGGCGCCGGTGACCGACGACCGCACCGACGCGTTGGCGTGGATGCTGATGAACAGATCGGCCTTGTTGTTGTTGGCGAAGGCCGCGCGCGCGTCGAGCGCCACGGTCTCGTCTGCGCTCCGCGTCAACAGCACGCGGATGCCCAGCCGCGCCTCGATCGCGGCCTTGAGCTGGCGCGCAATCGCCAGGACGACGTTCTTCTCGAGGGTGCCCGACGGCCCGCGGGCCCCGAGCTCCGTGCCGCCGTGGCCCGGGTCGAGGACGACCGTCCGCAGGCCGGTGGACTCGGGCAGCAGCGGGGGCATCTCGGTCGGCGCGATCTGGCCGGCGTCTGTCTGGCCGGGGGCGGTGACGTCGGTCGGCGGCGCCGCCGGCGTCGCGGCCAGGATGTCCACCGTCAGGCGGAGCTGCGCGCCCTCGCGCTGTTCGGCGGCCCGGTAGCTGGCAAACGGCGCCCCGAGCCCGATCTCGATCGTCGAGGGCGCCACGACGCGCGCGCCCGTGACGACCTGCGAACTCCCGACCTCCGAGAGGTCGGCGTCGAGCGCGTCGGCGGCGAAGCGGACGAGCAGGCGCCCGTTCTCGTTGACGACGGTGTGCTGGACGGCCGGGACGACGAGGAAGGTCAGGCGCGTGCCGGTGGGCAGCGCCTCGCCGCGCGCCGTGATCGCGGGCACGCTGGGCGATCCGATGACGATGAGCGAGGAACGCCGCCGGACGTCGATGCGCGGCGTCGATCCAGGCGCCAGGGCACGCTCGATGAGCTCGATGGGCAGCAGCCACGTGCTGCCCTGCCGGACCGGCGGGGCCGGCAGGCTGACGACCCGACCGTCGACGGAGGCGAGCCCCTGCGTGAGCGACACCACGACGGTCCGGCCTCCCATCGTGATGACCAACCCGCCGGCTCGGTCCTCCCGCAACACCAGGCCGAACAGCCCCGTGATGTCGGCGCTGCTGACGTACTCGCGTCCGTTGACCACGGCCACGGGCAGCGGCTGCGACCCGGCCGCGGTCAGGACCGTCCACACGCGTCGAGTCGTCGCGCCGGACGACTGCGCTGGTGGCTGCGCCGTCGGCTGGGCGCCCGCAACGGTCACGAGCAGCGTCGCGGAGACGATCAGCAAGCCGGGGAGCCAGCGGCGCAGGCGAGTCACAGCCTCAATCATAAGAGGGACATCGGCATCGGGTCATTGTGCCCGCATCCCCGACCACGCGGCCACCCGCTGCATGAGGACCGGATCGGGCCCGGGAAGCCCGGCACGGCCGCCGCCCTCGACGATGGCCATGCACGGTCGCCACTCGTTTCACAACGAGTCGGCGTCCTCCAGGCACTGCTCGACCAGCGGCGAGCACTGCCGGCGGTCGCCCGAGACAGTGCCGTGCCGCGGTGTCACGCATTGCCGCGCAAAGTCTGACACCCGTCGACCCGCCACGCCACTCCCAGGCCCGCTGAACCCCTGGGCCTTGGGCCCTGAGCCTTGGGCCGTGCCCTCTGAGCCGTGAGCCGGAAGCCCTGAGCTGTGCTGTTTGAGCCCTGAGCCCTGAGCCCTGAGCCTTGGGCCGTCCCCTCTGAGCCCTGAGCCCTGAGCCGTGAGCCCGTTTCAGATCAACCCGATCGTCCGGATGAGCTGATAGAGGCCGACGATGGCGATGAGGAGGGCGGAGGTCCAGAGCGCGCCGGTCCAGGCAGGCGAGGGCGCCAGGTCGGGCGGCAGGCGGCGATGGCGGAAGTACACCGCGGCGCCCGCCAGCAGGGGCAGCATGAGCCCCTGACCGACCGCGCCGATCAACACCAGCGCCACGGGATTGCCGGCGACGACGAAGGCCGTGGCCGAGGCCAGGGGCAGCAGCACGCAGGCCCGCTGGACGGCGGCGCGACGTTCCTCGGTGGTGCGTCCCGCGGCGCGGAGGCCCAGCAGGCCGCCGGCATCCACCAGCAGCCGGGCGTTGGAGGCCGTCGCCACGAAGAACGTCGAGTAGAGCACGACCAGCGCGCCGACGAGGAAGAGCGTGTGACTCCACTCGCCGAGCGTCTGGCGATACATGTCGGCCAGGCGGCCGAGCAGCTCGTTGTCGGGGACGTCGCGCGCCGTCTGGTGGAGCACGGCGGCTCCGAGGACGTAGAACGACACGGTGCCCAGCGTGTAGATGATCATCGACACGAAGGCGTCGAGCCGCATCACGCCGAGCCAGCCCTTCGCCCGCGCCACCCATGCGCCGCGCCCGGCACTCCAGGCCCCGCCGTCTGGCGGCGGCCCCACGTTGCGGCCGTACCCCTTCTCGAGGCACCAGTACGGGTAGTAGATCAGCTCGGAGGCGCCGACCCCGGTCACGCCGAACGCCGCGAAGGCCAGGGTGAACGCCGCCGGTTGCGTCGGCCAGAGGCCCTCGGCCCACTGCGCCGGCGTGACGCGGAACTCGGTCCAGTGCAGCGCGCCGACGGCGACCACCGTGGCGAGGGTGAAGATGGCCACCATCACCGTCGAGTACCGCTCGACCGGACCATAGCGGCCCGACACCAGCAGCGCGATACCCGAGCCGGTCGTCAGCACCAGCCACACCCAGGGGGGCCACGCGAGGCCGAGCATGCCGCAGATCAGGGTGATGCCACCGATGATGCCGCCGACCTGCAGCACCGTCCCGCAGTACATCAGCATCCAGGCCCAGAGCACCCACGACACCCGCCAGCGCGGTCCCGGCAGCGTGTCCAGGGACGCCAGCGTCGTCTCCTGGTGGGCGATGGCATGGCGCGCCAGTTCGATCTGGACGAAGACCTTGAGGACGCAGCCGAGGACCAGGAACCACAGCAGCGCGAAGCCCGTCGTCGCCCCGAGTTTCGGGACGACGATGAGTTCGCCGGAGCCGACGATCGCAGCGCTGATGATCAGGCCGGGCCCGAGCTGGGACAGTCGGCCTGCCAGCGTGGTGGGCGCCGCGACCGCCATCTATTGGCCCGAGCCTTCGAGCACGACGGGATTGGTGAGGGTGCCGATCTTCTCGATCTCGATGCTCACCTCGTCGCCGGGAGCGAGCCAGCGCGGCGGCGTGCGGGCCATGCCGACGCCTTCGGGCGTCCCGGTGAGGATGACCGTCCCCGGGAGCAGGGTCGTGCTGCCGCTGAGGAACGAGATGATCTGGCGGACGTCGAAGATCATGTCCGAGGTGTTGGAGTCCTGAACCACTTCGCCGTTGAGCCGCGTCTGGATGCGAAGGGCGTTGGGGTCGGGAATGTCTTCGGGGGTGACCAGCACCGGGCCGAGTGGCGCGAAGGTATCGAAGGTCTTGCCGCGGCTCCATTGACTGCCGCCGCGCTTGATCTGCCAGTCGCGCGCGCTGACGTCGTTGGCGCAGGTGTAGCCGAGCACGTAGTCGAGGGCGTGTTCGGGCGCGACGTTCTTGCAGGCCTTGCCGATGACGACCGCGAGCTCGCACTCGTAGTCCACCTGGTCGCTGGCCAGGTGGCGCGGCAGTTCGATGGCGCCTCCCGGATGCTGTACCGTGTTCGGGCCCTTGGCGAAGACCACCGGCTGCTCCGGAATCTTCGCGCCGGTCTCCTCGGCGTGGCGCCGGTAGTTGAGGCCGATGCACCAGATCATGACCGGCTCCACGGGCGCGAGGATGCGCGCCACGTGGACGTGCGACTGGGTCGCCGTGAAGCCGTCGTAGGGGTTGCCGGAGAGCAGGTGATAGCTCCCCATCTCGCCTTCGGTCACGTGGACCGTGAGGCCGTTCTCGGTCAGGCACCGCAGGATGCGCATGGCGCACATGATACAGAGATGCTGAGCGACGCGGAGTTCCTCGAGCAGTTCGACGCCGGGACGCTGGACCTGGGCACCTTCGACCACGAGGCCCACTTCCGCGCCGCGTGGCTGTGCCTGCGCTCGGCGCCCTTCAAGGAGGCCGTCAGCCGGCTGCGCCGCGGCCTGAAGCGCCTGGCCATTTCCGCCGGCCAGCCGCAGCGCTACCACGAGACGATCACGGTGGCGTACACGCGCCTCATCCACCGCCAGATGCGGCTGCTGCACGACCCGCCGTGGGAGGAGTTCAAGACCCGGTCGGCGGAGCTGCTGGCCCCCGACATCGCGGCGCTGCGCGCCCTCTACGGCCAGGACACGCTGGAGGCCCCGGAGTCGCGCAAGACGTTCGTGCCACCGCCGGCCTGGAACATCGAGCCGGTCGAGCGGTTTCTCCGCGAGTTCTCGGCCTACCAGGAAGACCTCGACGCGCGGCCCGTCGACGACCCGGTAGCCGACCCGCCGGCCGGCGGCTGGACCGGGGCCGAACGGCGCGCGGCCGAACCCGTGTGCGTGACGGCCGTGCTCGCCGTTGCCGACGTCGAGCAGTCGGCACGCTGGTACGGCGACGCGTTCGGCTTCGACGTGGCGCCCTTCCCGCAACGGCCGCCCTACCAGTTCGCGCTGCTGTCACGGGGCGGCGCCGAGATGATGCTGCGCGCCGCACCGGACCCGGCCACGGTCGCGCCGACGCCGGGCTGGGCGCTGTACGTCCGGTTGTCGGGCGGCCGCATCCGCGAGCTCTACGCCAGCCTGTCCGAGTCGTGCGAGATCGTGCGTCCCCTGCAACGCATGCCCTACCACGACGTCGAGTTCGAGGTCCGCGACCTCGATGGCTACATCGTCGTCGTCTCCGAGTGGCTCGATGCGGCGGGGGACATCCCGGACGCGCTCGGCGAGGACACGGGCGGCGACACGGCGTAGCGCGCTTACGCCTCGGACTCCCGCAGGGCGGCGAAGCGGCGCTGTGCGGCGTCCCAGGGCGCCCGGCTGCGCGGCGCGAACTCCTCTGGCGGGAACGCCGCCGCGATCAACGCGCGGGCATCGGACAGCGAGCGCACCGCACCCAGCGTGACCAGTTGGACGGCGACATTGCCGAGCGCGGTGGCCTCCACAGGGCCGGCGAGGACCCGACACCCCGTGGCATCGGCGGTCGCCTGATTGAGCAGCCGGTTGCGGGCGCCGCCGCCCATCACGCGGATGGTGTGGACGGGCTGCCCGGTCACCGCTTCGAGGGCGCGCACGCCCCGGTCGCACGCCAGGGCCAGGCTGTCGATGACGACACGGGCGACGTCGGTGGCCGACGCCGGCACGGGTTGGTCGGTGCGCGCACACCAGGACTGCACGGCGGCGGCATCGGGAGCGCGATGGAACGCCGCCGCGTCCGGGTCGATCACCGACTGACAGACCGGTCGCAGCGCCGCGCCGGTCATGATGTCCTCCACCGTGAAGGTCTGGCCCTCGGCGCGCCATCCGCGGAGGCAGCCTTCGAGAATCCACAGTCCGGTGATGTTGCGCAGCAGACGCGTCGTGCCGGCCACGCCCCCTTCGTTGGTGAAGTTGTGCGCGAGGGCCGTCGGTGTCACGACCGGGGCGGCCGTCTCGGTGCCGATCAGCGACCACGTGCCGGAACTCAGGAACGCGACGCCGTCACCCGAGTGGATGGACGCCACGGCCGATGCGGTGTCGTGACACGCCGGCGCAATCACGGGGACGCCATCGAGTGAGGGCACACGTGCCACGACGGTGGCGGTGGGCGCTCCGAGGCGACTGCCCGGCGCGACGATCGCCGGCAGCATGTGCGTCGGCAGGTCCAGCGCCTGCAGCAGATCGCACGCCCAGGTGCCCGTTCGCCAGTCGACCATCTGCGTCGTCGTGGCGTTGGTGAACTCGACGCCGCGGGCCCCGCTCAGCCAGCCGTGCAGCAGGTCGGGCATCGTCAGCAACGTGGCCGCGCGGGCCAGGCGCTCCGGCGCGTCCCGGTGGTCCGCGACGAGCTGATACAGGGTGTTGAACGGCAGGAACTGGATGCCGGTGCGGTCGTACAGCGTCTGTCGGCCGAGACGGGTGGTGACCTGCGCCATCACGCCGTCCGTGCGCGCGTCGCGATAGTGATGGGGCAGGCCGAGCAGCTCGCCGGCCTCGTCGAGCAGGGCGTAGTCCACCCCCCAGGTGTCGATGCCGAGGGCGTCCAGACGGGTGGGACGCGAGGCCGCGGCGAGCCCGACCAGGACCTCGTCGAACAGCCGCGGGGCGTCCCAGTACAGGCCGTCGGGCGTGCTGACCGTGGGTGTGGGGAAGCGGTGGACCTCGGTGAGCACCAGCGAACCGGCCGCGGTGTCCACGTCGGCGCGCATCACCCGGCCGCTCGTGGCCCCCAGATCACAGGCCGCCACACGCCAGAGGGTCGGACTCACGCGTAGGATGCCCCGGACGACAGGTTGCGGGCGCCACGGTCGCGCGTGATGGCCTCGAGGTAGCCGCTCTCGCGGAAGGCGCGGTACGGGTCGGGCGGCACGCCCCGGGCCGTCGCCCAGGCCGTGACCATCGGCCGCGTGTCGGTGGCGAACGCGTCCGTAAGGCAACGTTCGGCGGCCACCAGATCGCAGGACGCCTGATGCGCCACCAGGGCCTCGCGCTGCACCAGCGCCGCCTTGGCCCAGAGTTCCTGCGCGGTGCGAACCGTCTGGATCATCGCCTCGATCTTGCCCTTGAGGTTGTGGCTCTGATCGACCATGTAGGCCAGATCCGGCGGCTGGCCCTGTTCCCACGCGAACTGCTGAATTTCGTGGAAGATGCGGAACACCTGATAGGGATCGATCGAGCCCAGCGTGAGGTCGTCGTCGGCGTACCGGCGATCGTTGAAGTGGAAGCCGCCCAGCCGACCCTCGTCGAGCAGCCACGCGACGATCTGCTCGATGTTCTGTCCCTGGTAGTGATGGCCCGTGTCCACCAGCACACTGGCCTGCGGGCCAGCCTCGCGCGCCAGGAGGAGGGCCATGCCCCAGTCGGCGATGTCGGTGTGGTAGAACGCCGGCTCGAAGGGCTTGTACTCGACCAGCAGGCGTTGGCCCGGCGCGAGCCGCTCGTGGACCATGCCGAGGGCTTCGGCGAACCAGTGCTTGCGCTTCCGGATCGGCTGGGTGCCGGGGTAGTTCGACCCGTCGGCAAACCACAGGGAGATGTCGCGCACGTCCAGTTCGCGCGCGATGGCCACGCTCTCGCGCAGGTGCGCCAGCGCCTCGGCGCGCACCGCCGGGTCGGGGTTGCCGACCGATCCGTGCTTGTAGCGCTGGTCCTGGAAGAGATTGGGGTTGATCGCGCCGGCGCGGATGCCGTGCTCGCCTTCGAGGGCCCGCACCCAGGCGACGTCCTGGATGCCGCCCGGCAGGTCCCACAACACGTGCAGCGCCAGGGTGGGGCAGGCGCCCGTCAGCCGATGCACCTGCGCGGCGTCGGCGAACTTCTCCTCGAGCGTGCTGGCCGCGCCCGCCTGCAGGAACTTGCCGAACCGCGTCCCGGTATTGGCAAAGCCCCAGGACGGCAGCTCGACACGGAGCTGATCGAGCGCGACGGCGACAATCTCCTCGTGCGACATCTCTTCTCCCGCGGGGGGGACGAGTGTAATGCCGAATGCCGCAATGCCGGAATGCGGAATGCCGAATGCCGGTCGACCTTCGACCGCTACAGTCGCCAGCGGAGCCGTCGAACGGGTCCGCACGTTGCCGCTGCACGGAGACACGGAGCACGGACGGGTGCCGAGGAGCGGCGAGCCCTTCGGGCAACTCTGTAGGCGTCGACCTTCAGGTCGACGCGCCATGGGGGCACTCCCGGTGCCCGGTGCCCGGTGCCCGTTGCCGGTTCCCGATTCCCGAGGTATACACTCCCCGCCCATGCCCACCCCGTCGGCCGCCGAGCACTTCGACGCGCTCTACGAGTTCGATCGCGAACCGGTGACCGAGGACCGTCTCGTCGGTCCCGGCTACTTCGCGGGCTCCCTCGCGGGGGAGCACGTGGCGGCCACCGAGTTCGTCATCGGCGTCATGTTCGTCAACTGGGGGGCCAGCGTCCGCGACATGTTCGTCGGCCTGGCCATCGGCAACGCCCTGGCCGTCCTGACCTGGACGCTGCTGTGCGCGCCGATTGCCGTGCGCACACGCCTCACGCTCTACTGGTACCTGCGCAGCATCGGTGGCCCCTGGCTGACCGTCATCTACAACCTGCTCAACGCCGTCCTCTTCTGCATCCTCGCCGGCTGCATGATCACGGTCTCGGCATCGGCCGTGCGTATTCCATTCGGCATCGCCCCGCAGGTCCACTGGTATCCGGACGACATCCGCTTCGTGCTCGTGGTGCTGGCCGTCGGCGCGGTGGTCGTCGGCCTCGCGATGGCGGGCTTCAAGAAGCTGGCCGCCTTCGCCAGCGTGTGTGCGCCGTGGATGTTCCTCATGTTCATCGCCGGCGCCATCGTCGCCCTCCCGGGCCTGGCGCAGCAGGCGGGACTCGCGGGTGTGTCCAGCGTCAGCGACTTCTTCACCATTGCCGAACGCGTGGTGTGGACGGGGCGCACCCCGGACGGGTCGGCGCCCATGGGCTTCTGGAAGATCGCGGCCTTCGCCTGGATCTGCAACCTCGCGATGCACGGAGGGCTGTCGGACATGGCGTTGTTCCGCTATGCCAGACGCAGCTCGTATGGGCTGCTGACGGCCGTCGGGATGTTCCTCGGCCACTATCTCGCCTGGATCTGCGCCGGGATGATGGGGGCGGGCGCCGCGCTGCTGCTGCAGCAGGCCCTGGCCACGCTCGACTCCGGCGCCGTCGCGTTCGCCACCATCGGCTGGTCCGGCATCATCGCCGTCATCGTCGCGGGCTGGACGACGTCGAATCCGACGCTGTATCGGGCCGGCCTGGCGCTGCAGGCGATCACGCCGAACTGGTCGCGCACGCGCGTCACGCTGCTCGCGGGCGTGGCCACCACCGCCATTGCCTGCTTCCCGTTCGTGTTCACGCGCCTGCTCGATTTCGTCGGACTGTACGGCCTGCTGCTGGCGCCGGCGGGCGCCATCGTGCTGGCCGAGCACTGGATGTTTCCGCGCCTCGGGCTGACGCAGTACTGGGCGCACCATCAGGGCAAGGCGCTGAACTGGCCGGCGCTGGTGGCCTGGGTCGGATCGATTGCCGTCGGCCTCGGCCTCGAGCGCGCCGGGGTCCTGCACCTGTTCTTCCTGTTCGTGCCGGTGTATCTGCTGACGATCGTCAGCTACATCGCGCTGGCCTCGGTCGCAGGCGCTCGCGTGCCGGCCCCCGCCGGCGCGTCGGGCATTCCCGGCATCGAACGGCGCGGCATGGCGCCGGCCCCCGTCTCGGTCCGGCGCAACTCGCCGGTCGGCACGATTGCCGGTGCCGTCGCGGCAGCCGCGCTGATGGCGTGCCTGTGGCTGCCGCTCCGCATGCTCGCCCTCGACGCGACCACCGCCGCGGCGGGGCTGCCGGCCATGCAGGCCGCGCTCCTGCTCGCGACCGTCGTCTACCTCGTCGCCGGCACCACCTTCTATCTGTCACGCTACGAGTGATGTGCGGACCGCTCGGCGAGCGGTCCCTCCCAGTGACGACTCCCGACCCCCGATTCCCGGTGTCCCGACCATGCCCCACGTGACCTACCTCTGGGACGACGCGCACGCGGCCTCCTTGTCGCCGGCCGATCGCCTCGTCTATCGCTCGAACATCCTCGGTGCCGACCAGCGCATCACCAACACCGGCGGAGGCAACACCTCGGCCAAGCTCACCGAGACCGACCCACTGACGGGGCAGCCGGTGCAGGTGCTCTGGGTGAAGGGGTCGGGCGGCGATTTGCGAACGAGCACGCGCGCGAACTTCTCCTCGCTCTACCAGGATCGGCTGCTGCAGTTGCAGCAGGTCTACGCCGGGCTGGGTGACCGGGGCGTCAAGTCCCCGGCCGAGGACCACATGGTGGGCCTCTACCCGCACTGCACGTTCAACCTGAATCCGCGGGCGACCTCGATCGACACGCCGCTGCATGCGTTCGTGCCAGCCACCCACGTCGATCACATGCACCCGAATGCGGTCATCAGTGTCGCCGCGTCGAGGCACTCCGAGCGGCTGACGCGCGAGATTTACGGCGACGACGTCGTCTGGACACCCTGGCAGCGGCCCGGTTTCGAGCTCGGCCTCACACTCCAGTCCGTGGTGGACGCCCACCCGTCCGCCCGAGGCATCGTCCTCGGGCAGCACGGGCTGATCAACTGGGCCGACGACGACAAGGCGTGCTACGAGCTGACGCTGTCGCTCATCACGAAGGCGGCCGAGTACATCGAGGCGCGCGACAAGGGGGCGGACACGTTCGGTGGCCAGAAGTACCCCGACATCGACGCCGCGCAGCGCGACGCCGTCCTCGTCGAGATCCTGCCGTGGCTCCGCGGCCTGGTGTCGTCGCAGAAGCGGATGGTGGCGACGTTGCAGCACGACGCGACCATCCTGCGCTTCGTCAACAGCCACGATGCGCCACGGCTCGCCGAGCTGGGCACGTCGTGTCCCGACCACTTCCTGCGCACCAAGATCAAGCCGCTGTACGTCGCGTGGGATCCCGGGACGAGCGACATCGAGGGGTTGCGGCGCCGCCTGATCGACGGCCTCGAGCAGTATCGCCGCGACTATGCGGCCTACTACGAGGCCTGCCGTCGTCCCGACTCGCCGGCGATGCGCGATCCGAATCCGACGGTGATCCTGATTCCCGGGCTGGGGATGATCGCTTTCGGCAAGGACAAGAGCGAGTCCCGTGTCACCGCGGAGTTCTACAACTGCGCCGTCGAGGTGATGCGCGGCGCGGAGGCGATCGACGAGTACGTCGCCCTGCCGCAGCAGGAGGCCTTCGACATCGAGTACTGGCTGCTCGAAGAAGCCAAGCTGCAGCGCATGCCGGCGGAGAAGGCCATGGCCCGGCGCGTGGTGATCGTCGTGGGCGCCGGCAGCGGCATCGGCAAGGCCGTGGCGCATCGCGTGGCCGCCGACGGCGCCCATGTCGTGTGCGCCGATCTCTCGGCGGAGACGGCCACCGCCACCGCCGCCGAGCTGACGACGCGGCACGGGCAGGGCATCGGCGTGGCCGGCAGCGGTCTCAGCGGGTGCGGCCCCGCGGTGGGCTCGGTCGTGGACGTCACCGACCGGGCCAGCGTCCGGGGACTCGTGCACGACGCGCTGTTCGCCTACGGCGGCATCGACCACGTGGTGGTCACCGCCGGCATCTTCCCGACGCCCGACGCCACGGGACACGTCACCGACGCGATGTGGCGCACGACCTTCGACATCAACGTGATGGGCGGGTATCTGATCGCGGACGAGTGTCGGGCGGTCTGGGAGGCTCAGCAACTGCCCGGCAGTCTCGTCCTCACGACGAGCGTCAACGCCGTCGTCGCCAAGAAGGGATCGGCGGCCTACGACGCCTCCAAGGCGGCCGCCAACCATCTCGTGCGCACGCTCGCCGTCGAACTGGCGCCGCTGGTCCGCGTCAATGGCCTGGCGCCCGCCACCGTGGTCCAGGGCTCGACGATGTTTCCGAAGGAGCGGGTGATGGCGTCGCTGGCCAAGTACGGCATCGCATTCGACCCGGAGGCGTCGGGCGATGCGCTCAGGGCGCTGCTGGCCGGGTTCTATGCCCAGCGCACCCTCACGAAGCAGCCGATCACGCCAGAGGACCAGGCCGAGGCGGCGTATTTCCTGATCTCGGACCGGACCGGGCGGATCACCGGGCAGGTACTGCACGTGGATGGGGGATTGGCGGAGGCGTTTGTGCGGTAGGGGCACTGTCAAAGGTCAAAAGGGCAAAAAGGGCAAAAAGGGCGAAACGACACTGCCGAAGGGGAAAGGGGAAAGGGGAAAGGGGGAGGCGGAGGCGGAGGTGAGAAGCCTCGGGGATCGGAGGCTTCTCGGT